>NZ_JBHFKZ010000021.1:0-66991 GCF_042879375.1 Photorhabdus sp. RM323S | reverse complement strand
GCAATTTTACTTATCTGATTGGATAAATTATCACTGTTGATATAAGCATTTCTTCCCGAGAGGATAAGACCGGGCAGAGAACTTTCTAATACCCTGCTTTTCATTCTGGCATTATTTAAATAAGCTTTTTCTGTTCTGTTATCCTCAAAACTAAGACGACTGAAATAGGCATGACCGAACCATTTGTCAGGAAGTGGTGTCAACTCTGCTGTTATAGCATAGGGCTTGCCAAAAATATTGACATCATTAAATACGGTCATATCTCTGTCTGTAAAATCCGGTGTTACCGGCTTATTTTGCATAACAAAGACATCGCGGGTATTATTCAGATCTTTTGTCCTGACAACCAAATCCCCCTTGACGGTTTTTATTGTCGCCGATCTGTTCTCGACTAACTGACCTTTATTTCCCTGCGCATCTTTCTGTATCCACAGATTATCGTTGGCTTGCAGCAAGGCTTTATCACCGGTATTGCGCACGGTGTCACCGAATACCCGCATATCCCGGCCGGCGGTTACGCGGCCTTTATTTTCCAGCGTGGTGTTTGCCAGAGTCATATCCCGCTCTGCTTGCACGGTAATATTCGGGGCAATATGCGTTTCTTTGCCGATAATATTTAAGTCGGTTTTAGCATTGGTATTGCCTAATTCGATTTTACCGTTAGCGTTTAAAGTGATATCACGCTGGTCACTGGTTAACTCTTTCAAATTCACCCCAACACCATCTTCAGTAGCCACCAGCCGGATTTTATTGGCATACATGCCGCCCAGCGCTTTGGTATCAATGGCTAATTGTGGTTTAGCGCCTTCTCCGGCGAGAGAGTTAACCGTGCCGTCTTTTAAGCTGATGCGGTTGGCTCCCTGCGTCAGAGAGAGTGTGTTAGCCTGAATTTTTCCATTTAGTTCCGTTGCCCGGCTGATGATATCGACATAATCCGTCGCTTTGCCATCCAGCCCTTTGCTACCAATGGTAATCTGGCCCTGTTTCACTTCGAGTGCTTCCAGCGCACCTTGTTTATCAAACTGGGGTTTACCGGTGGTCAGGGTGGCGCTGGCGGTATTGATAAAACCACAGCCATCACAGGTGATGCCGTTGGGGTTGGCAATCATCACGTTGGCTTTATTGCCGACAATTTCCAACTGACCTTGCAGTTCAGAGCGTCCGCTGCCAGTGACTTCGTTAATAATCAGTTCCGCCGCGTTGCCTTTGAGGTTCGGGTTGGCGTTAAGTTGCCCGGCTAGTTGTGATTGGGCTGCCTGAGTGGCGTTATTGAGTACGGCACCTTGAGTGGCAACGTTAAACTCTTGATAGGTGTTATGGGATATCCCGGCGTCATTCGGGGTGGCGATATTCACCACCGGGATATTACCCTGATTTTGTACCTGTGTTTGGCTGTTATCCGGTGTTATCCCAGCCGCAATAGCCGGATGAAGCGGATAGACCGCAGTCAGGTAAATTAAAAGATAACTCGTGGCCCTGACCATCGAGTTGTTGCGTTGCTCCATCGTACTCTCTCTTTGCTTAAGTTAATTTGGCTTTGGTGATAAGACGATAATATTCCCATAGGAAATATTGATAATTTAATAGTGACTTAATTAAACTATTCTAATATGAAATTATTTGCCCGTCCGAATGGGCAGTATAAAATGTGATCAGGATCGAGTTGTTTAATCTTGGCAATGGGGAATGAGGTATATTAAATGCTAGAAAATCGCAATAAGGTGGAGGTACTCTCTTCTTACATCCAGCCCAAATTCTTTTAACTTCCGCGTTTAGGGGGAGAATTCCGCAGTTTCGTTAAAAAAACAGGAAAGCTCCCGGAATGATAATCGCCTTACAGGCTTATCATATTTTTAATATTGTTCACTTTCACTTTTTTGGCGATCGCAAACTCCTTTTGCATAAGACACAGCATTATGCTGTGTCTTATGCTGGAATGAGATCGCGTTTTTCAACCTAAACGTATTAATTTCTCAGTAATAGATAGATACTTTCTTCACCGCGAAGAATATTCAGCGCGATTACCGGAGGTTTAGAATCAATAACTTTGCGCAGTTCGTTAATGTTCTGTACCCGTTCATTATTGATCCCAACAATCAGGTCACTTTTCTGTAAACCAGACATCGCCGCAGGTGAGTTTTGCATGACACTATCGATTTTCACACCGAGAGTCCCTTTCACTTCACCATTACTGAGAGTTGCACCTTGCAGGGCAAGCGTTAGGTTTCCCGCTTTGGTGGTTTGACCTTCACTATTTTCCAGAATAACGGAAACGTCCATTGGTTTGCCTTTACGCAATAAGCCAATTTTAATTTCTTTACCTGGCACAGTCGTACCAATTTTGGCTTTCAGTTCAGCAAAGCTATTGATCTTCTTACCATCAACAGAAACCAGAATATCACCGGATTTAATGCCTGCTTTCGCTGCTGCGGATTTTGGCAATACTTCACTGACAAATGCACCGCGTTGAGCATCAATATTGAATGCCTTGGCGATATCGGCGTTCATTTCAGTACCTTTGATACCGAGAATACCGCGTTTGACTTCACCATGAGCGATAAGCTGCTCACTCAGGGTTTTTGCCATATTACTTGGGATGGCAAAGCCGATACCGATGTTACCGCCGCCTGGAGCCAGAATTGCTGTGTTGATACCAATTAATTCGCCGTTCAGGTTAACCAGTGCACCACCGGAGTTACCACGGTTTATAGAGGCATCGGTTTGGATAAAATTTTCTAACCCTTCCAGATTCAGACCGCTGCGTCCTAATGCCGAGATAATTCCCGAGGTTGCAGTTTGACCCAGACCGAACGGATTACCCACCGCGACAGCAAAATCACCAACTCGGAGCTTATCGGAATCGGCTATTGTAATTGCCGTCAAGTTCTTGGCATCTTTCAGTTGCAGCAAGGCGATATCAGTTTGAGCGTCGCGACCTAACAGTTTAGCTTCATATTCACGCCCATCGTTCAATTGCACACGGATTTTATCTGCATTCTCAATAACGTGATTGTTGGTTAATATATAACCTTTGGCAGCGTCAATGATGACACCTGAGCCAAGCCCCTGAAATGGGCGGGTACTTTCACGGCCCATTGGCAGATTCGGGCCAAAGAAGAATCTGAACTCTTCCGGTATACTCTGCTCCTGTTGTACCTGAGTACCGGAAACATGTACGCTGACAACTGCCGGCAATACTTTCTCAAGCATCGGTGCAAGGCTTGGCAACTCCTGACCGGCAATAGCAGCAGGCAACGCAGCGCTACTGATAGCAGGAACGGAAGCTATGGATAACCCAATACTGATTGCTAACGCACTAAGGAATAAGTTTTTTCTTTTCATCTAATTTCGTTCTCTTGTATATCTAAGCCAGAAGGCTAATAAGTTAATTCAGGCAAGTTGCCATGATTACTCTATGACTGTTAATTATTAAGTAAAGTTCATCTGGCAAACAGACTTTGCTCGATTTTTTACAGGGATTTACATGATTGAAGAATAAAAAGACAAAGCTTTTTGTGAATAGAGAAGAGATCTTGCATTTGGAATTAATGCTGTGGCACAAAACATGCCACAGCAGAAATATTTACTGGTTTTTTTCATTAACCGGGCGGAACAGGCCGGAAGCACCATCAGAGTAATCTCTTGGTGGCATTTTAACCGGAGCCTGATCATTATCTGCTTCTGATTCAGTCAGTCGATAATTGAATGGATTTTCTTGTACTGGCATATTCGGCATCAGCTCGTGGGAGCTTTTGACCATATGCTGATACAACTGACGATAATCGCGGGCCATATTATCGAGTAATTCTGCACTGTGGGCAAAATGGCCGACTAATTCTTTACGATACTCTTCCAGTTCTGATCTATTATTCTCCAGTTCAGTTTGTAAGGCTCCCTGCTGGCGCAGCTTGGTGTTACCAAAGCGCATGACCAGCGCTCCAATAACAAAACCAACTACTAATCCAATCAGTGCATACTCCCAAGTCATAGCTACTCCTTCATCAACATCGTTGTTCAGCAGAATGTTTCACTTAATTATCGTCACTATAACCGTTAATCTAGCTAGAGTGGAATATTGATCATGATTTACATATTGTTTGTAGACCTTATTCTGAACCTTATTGTAGACAATTGATCCGGTGATAAGGTCAATCTGAATCATAAAAACGATAAAAAACGGGCAATTATTTTTTAAGGATTTTTTTGTCATGCCATCATTGATTATCCCTTCGTCATTCTATCAGAAAGCCCTTTCTAAGGGGGAATACCAGCCAGATGATATCCAACGTCGTGTTGTCGCTCAATTGGATGTTATTCACTACACCCTGATTAATACTTCTCCCGGCAATCCAGCGAAGCGAAAAAGCTTGAAAGGACGCCTGAGTAAACTATTAGGCCAGCAGACTTCAACGACCTGTACACCTGTTCAAGGGCTCTATATGTGGGGCGGGGTTGGCAGAGGGAAAACGTGGTTAATGGATATGTTTTACCAGAGTTTGCCGGGTGAAAGAAAACTGCGTTTGCATTTTCATCGCTTTATGCTGCGGGTGCATGAAGAGTTAAAGGCGTTACAGGGGCATGAGGATCCGCTGGATATTGTGGCGGATGGTTTTAAAGCAGAAACCGATGTGCTCTGCTTTGATGAATTCTTTGTTTCTGATATTACGGATGCCATGATCCTTGGTACATTGTTGGAAGCTCTGTTTGTCAGGGGGATCACGTTGGTTGCAACATCCAATATTCCTCCTGATGAGCTCTACCGTAATGGTTTACAGCGAACTCGTTTTTTACCTGCTATTGAGCAGATTAAAAAATATTGTGACGTCATGAATGTGGACTCAGGTATTGATTACCGGCTGCGTACTTTGACACAGGCTCATCTCTATTTCACACCTCTGAATGAAAATAATGCACGGGCTATGGATCGAATATTTATCCGTTTGGCGGGTAAAAGCAGTGAGCAAGCACCGGTGTTGGAAATTAATCATCGGCAGATGCCGGCAATTCGCAGCGCCGATGGGGTATTGGCAATTGGATTTAAAGTTTTGTGTGAAGATGCCCGTAGCCAGGTGGACTACATTGTTTTATCAAAACTTTATCACACCGTTTTGTTATATCAGGTTCCGGCGATAATGCCTGGTAATGAAAATGCCGCCCGACGTTTCCTGGCGCTGGTTGATGAATTCTATGAGCGTCGGGTAAAACTGATAATTAATGCTGCGGTGCCGATGGAACAGATTTATCAAGGGGTTTTGTTGACTTTCGAATACCAGCGTTGCTTGTCTCGTTTGCAGGAAATGCAAAGCGAAGAATATCTGAAATTACCTCATTTGCCTTAATCTTGAGCTTATTTCTGTATATTTCGGACTAAAGTTGATTTTAAATAATTCAAATTGGGGTCGATTTTTATTTGTGACTTCTCTATAATCTTGCGACCCCACGTTACAGCAATGTTTTTTTTCCCAAAAACTTGCATAGTGCCGGCATAGGCTATTCGAAGGGGTAGGTTTGCTGGACAAGAGTCGTGTGAACCTCAGCAGTTTTTGAACCTTGAGTGTTCACCAACGTGTAACTTATTATTGGGTAAGCTTTAATGAAAACTTTTACAGCTAAACCAGAAACCGTAAAACGCGACTGGTATGTTGTTGACGCAGATGGCAAAACTTTAGGCCGTCTTGCAACTGAAGTGGCTAGTCGTCTACGCGGCAAGCATAAAGCGGAATACACTCCGCACGTTGATACCGGTGATTACATCATCATTGTTAACGCAGAAAAAGTTGCTGTAACCGGTAACAAGCGTTCTGATAAAATCTATTATCACCACACTGGTCACATCGGTGGTATCAAGCAAGCGACCTTTGAAGAGATGATTGCCCGCCGTCCTGAGCGTGTAATTGAAATCGCGGTTAAAGGCATGCTGCCAAAAGGGCCACTAGGTCGTGCGATGTACCGTAAACTGAAAGTTTACGCAGGTAGCGAGCACAACCATGCGGCACAGCAACCGCAAGTTCTGGACATTTAATCGGGATCATAGGCAATGGCTGAAAATCAATACTACGGCACTGGTCGCCGCAAAAGCTCTTCCGCACGTGTCTTTATTAAGCCAGGTAGCGGTAACATCGTCATCAACCAACGTAGCCTCGAAGTTTACTTTGGCCGCGAAACAGCACGCATGGTTGTTCGTCAGCCACTCGAGCTGGTTGATATGTTGGACAAACTGGATTTGTACATCACCGTTAAAGGTGGTGGTATCTCTGGTCAGGCAGGTGCAATCCGTCACGGTATCACCCGTGCGCTGATGGCATATGACGAAACTCTGCGTTCTGATCTTCGTAAAGCTGGCTTCGTTACCCGCGATGCTCGTGAAGTTGAACGTAAGAAAGTCGGTCTGCGTAAAGCACGTCGCCGTCCACAGTTCTCCAAACGTTAATTTTTTGTCTTTATGGCAATTACTTAATGTTCAAACCCGTCTTGATGGCGGGTTTTTTACTTAATTATCCATACACTTCCCCCAAAATGTACAAAATCTGGTAAACTAGTGCCAATTTTTGCCTCATCCATTTATCTGCTTACTATCTGAACGATAGCCATTGTGTCGAGTAGCGCGTTCCGTATTCACCGTTGCGGCGCAGAAACATAAGGGGTGAGAATGAATGAGTAGGAATAGTCGTTATAGCGTGGGACTATTCATTCCTTTTTTAGATAAACTTGGAGGTTTTCATGGCTGTCGCTGCCAACAAACGTTCGGTAATGACTCTGTTTTCAGGCCCGGCCGACATTTTTAGCCATCAAGTGCGAATTGTACTGGCGGAAAAAGGTGTCAGTGTTGAAGTTGAACAGGTTGAGGCAGGTAATTTGCCACAGGACCTTATCGATCTGAACCCTTATCAGACAGTTCCGACTTTGGTTGACCGTGAGCTGACGCTGTATGACTCCCGCATCATTATGGAATATCTTGATGAGCGTTTTCCTCATCCGCCATTAATGCCAGTATATCCGGTTGCCCGTGGTTCCAGCCGTTTGATGATGCATCGCATTGAGAAAGACTGGTATTCCCTGATGCACACTATTGAGAAAGGTAATTCTCAGGAAGCCAATGCTGCCCGTAAACGATTAGCAGAAGAATTGCTGGCAGTGGCACCAATATTTAAAGAAATGCCATTCTTTATGAGTGAAGAATTCAGTTTGGTTGATTGCTATCTTGCCCCTTTGCTATGGCGTTTACCTGAACTGGGTATAGAGTTACCGAGTTCTGGTACCAAAGATTTACAAATTTACATGCAGCGTGTCTTTGAACGTGATGCATTCCTGGCTTCATTAACCGAAGCTGAACGTGAAATGCGCTTGCAATCCAGGAATTGATTTATGGAGCTGTCTCAAATGTCTCCTCGTCGCCCTTATTTGTTGCGTGCTCATTATGAGTGGTTACTAGATAATGATATGACTCCATATCTGGTTGTAGACGTGACTTTACGTGGAGTAAATGTGCCAATGGAATATGCCCGCGATGGGCAAATTGTGCTGAATATCGCGCCGAGAGCTGTTGGTAATCTTGAGCTAACCAATGATGAAGTACGCTTCAATGCCCGTTTTGGCGGTATGCCCCGTCAAATTAATGTACCAATGGTGGCGGTTATTGCTATTTATAGCCGTGAAAATGGGGCAGGAATGATGTTTGAGCCTGAAGCAGCTTATAAAGATGAATATCTTTTTGAGTCCACTTCTGGGCATGATAAAGCTGGCGCTTCTGCGGCAGATAACTTGGTATTAGTTACGGATACCCTCCGCAATGCGGAAGACGATAGTGGAACTTCACCCGATGATGAGCCACCAAAACCGACAAGAGGGCGTCCTGCTTTACGGGTAGTAAAGTAGTAAAATAAGCGCTAAAAAGGGGGCAACTTGCCTCCTTATTTTTTCAAATTTATTGATTAAAATTCCACATTGTAGGCTTTCTCTAACTCCCAAAAACATTCTTCTGCTCTGTTTTTAGCTTCGTAGTCTGTGATAGACCCTAAGCTCTTTCTGACTTTATTGACAAACTTTATTTTATTCTCTCTGGTCTCAAGTTCTGGCGGAATTGTACAGATATCAGCCAATGATATGTTGTTTTCTTTATCGGCAGTAGTAAGGACATCAACGGGATTATTAATTAATGCCATAGAGAGTGCGTAACGTATCTCTTTGGAAAAATCCAGATGTATACTTTGAGTTAATTTAAAAGCCAGTTTTATCCAGTCACGGTCACCAGTAGTAATTTTATGAGTGATTTCTTGTCTGGCTCCTGTTTCCCCTAATTCGGCAACGACAGAGTTGATACCTCTATTGATAATCTCTTTATTAATATTATCGGGTGTAACGTTTTGTGACAAAGCAAGCGCTGGAAGATTAGTGCCAGTAAGCAACGCCAAAGACAATAAAATTAGAGTTTTAATTAATTTCATTAATATTTCCAAAGTTTATAGTTGAACAAGTAATAGCGCTATCTGATCCAGGTAGTTGGTAAAATCCACTATAACAAGATGAAATACACCTAAATGTTAATTATGACAGCAGTAAGTACGGAATGTTCATTAAATACATTCACTCTTTATATAAAAATAGTCTAGCTAATATAAATTATCGAGATGGTAATAGGAAGGTTTGGGAGCTGGAAAGCTCCCTTTGTTTATTAGATGTTGAGGTGGTCGAGAATGCCCTGTGCAGCTTTACGCCCTTCGGCAATTGCGGTTACAACCAGATCTGAACCGCGAACGGCGTCTCCGCCGGCAAATATCTGAGGATTGCTGGTCTGGAACGGTATGTCTGAGAACTCAGGTGCAACGATGCGCCCCTGCTTATCCAGTGCTATTTTATGATCATTTAACCAGTTCATTGTGTGTGGTTTAAAACCAAATGCCATAATCACGGCATCAGCTGCGAGCAGATGTTCGGAGCCAGTGATAATTTCAGCCTGGCGGCGTCCATTCTCATCAGGTTTACCTAATTGGGTCCGTACCATTTTTATGCCACAAACTTGACCTGAACTGTTGATTTCAATGCTGAGAGGTTGCAGATTAAACAGAAATTCTACACCTTCTTCCCTGGCATTTTTCACTTCGCGGCGGGAGCCTGGCATATTAACTTCGTCACGGCGATAAGCACAGGTAACTAAAGCCGCTTTTTGGCGAATAGACGTTCTGACGCAATCCATCGCCGTATCGCCACCACCGAGAACTACGACCCGTTTACCCTGCATATCAATGAAAGGCTGTGATTGCAGGGGGGGATACCCCATCAAGTGCCGGGTATTGGCAATCAGAAATGGTAGTGCATCATAAACGCCATCAGCATCTTCGTTTGCCAGTCCCCCGCGCATTGACTGATAGGTCCCTACACCAAGAAATATTGCATCAAACTGCTCTGTCAGTTCGGATAGGGCGATATCTTTGCCTATTTCAGTATTGAGCCGGAACTCAATTCCCATCTCAGAGAAAATTTTACGTCGGCGTACCATCACCTCTTTTTCCAGTTTAAATGCAGGTATGCCAAAAGTGAGTAATCCGCCTATTTCCGGGTGGCGATCAAAAACGACGGCTTGTACGCCATTACGGGCTAATACATCAGCACAGGCCAGCCCTGCGGGGCCTGCGCCAATAATCGCAACTTGTTTGCCTGTTGGCTGAACTTGTGACATATCGGGCTTCCAGCCCATAGCAATCGCTTTATCGTTAATGTAGCGTTCGATATTACCAATAGTGACGGCACCAAATTCATCATTCAGGGTACAGGCACCTTCACAAAGGCGATCCTGTGGACAAACGCGTCCGCAAACTTCCGGCAGGCTGTTTGTCTGATGGGATAAATCAGCGGCTTCCATGATGCGCCCTTCATTGGCAAGTTTAAGCCAATTGGGAATGTAGTTATGGACAGGGCATTTCCATTCGCAATAAGGATTACCACAGGAAAGGCAGCGATCTGCCTGTGTTTGTGCCTGAATTGCTGAAAATGACTCATAGATTTCCACAAATTCTATTTTGCGGATCTTCAACGGTTTTTTAGGCGGATCGACGCGTTGTAAGTCGATAAACTGATAGACATTCTGGCTCATCTGGGCTCCTTATTGCGCTTGAATTCGCAACTCTGCGGAAGAACGACTGCGATGTCCCAGCAGGGCTTTAACATCACTGGATTTGGGTTTCACAAGCGCAAATTTGTTCAACCACTGTTGCCAGTTAGCAAGAATATCTTCGCCGCGCTGAGAACCGGTCAGGAGAACATGTTCAGTGATAAGTCCTCTCAAATGTTCTTCGTGGATAGCTAAGGTTTCTACTGCCAGAACTTCTACCAGCTCCGGGTTAACCCGTTTGCGGAAATCATCATTTTCATCCAGAACATAAGCAAAACCGCCGGTCATTCCTGCACCAAAGTTTATTCCGGTGCGTCCGAGAATACAGACGATACCGCCTGTCATATATTCACAGCCATTATCTCCGATACCTTCTACAACCGTAATAGCACCTGAATTGCGAACAGCGAAACGTTCTCCTGCACGTCCAGCGGCGTACAGCTTGCCTCCTGTTGCTCCATACAGACATGTGTTGCCAATGATGGTTGCCTGATGGCTTTTGAAGGCAGAACCGACAGGAGGGTGTATGACGATGCGACCACCGGCCATACCTTTACCAACATAATCATTGGCATCACCGATAAGTGTCAGCTCCAGACCGCCAGCATTCCAGACACCAAAACTTTGACCGGCAGTACCATTGAAATGAATTTTTATTGGCGCAGCCGCGACGCCCTGATTACCATATCGGGCAGCGATAAAGCCGGAAAGAGAAGCCCCGACTGAACGATCGGTATTACGGATATCAAAATAGAAAGTTTTACTTTGTTGGCTCTCAATATAACAAGAGGCTTGAGCCAATAAGTTTTTATTCAATGTACCATTATCAAATGGCGGGTTATTTTCAGTGCAATATAACGTTTTGCCCTGATGGGGTTCAGCTGTTGCCAATAGCGGCTCAAGATTTAACTTGCTCTGTTTTGCTGAAATACCTTCCAATACTTCCAGTAGTTCAGTTCGGCCTATTAAGTCAGTCAGATTTCTGACCCCTAATTCCGCCATGATCTCTCTGGTTTCATGGGCGATAAAACGGAAGTAATTCATTACCCGCTCAGGCAATCCGTGGTAATGGTCGCGGCGTAATTTCTCATCTTGCGTTGCAACACCGGTCGCACAGTTATTTAAGTGGCAGATGCGCAGATATTTGCATCCAAGGGCAACCATGGGGCCGGTGCCGAAACCGAAGCTTTCAGCACCAAGAATGGCCGCTTTGATAATGTCCACGCCGGTTTTCAATCCGCCATCGACCTGTAAGCGGATCTTATGGCGCAATCCGTTGGCAACCAGAGCTTGCTGGGTTTCCACTAATCCCAATTCCCAGGGGCATCCGGCATACTTCACCGATGACAGTGGACTAGCGCCAGTACCGCCATCATAACCTGCGATAGTAATTAAATCGGCATAAGCCTTGGCAACACCCGTTGCAACAGTACCAACGCCGGGCTCTGAAACCAGTTTTACTGAGATCAGCGCATTGGGATTGATCTGTTTTAGATCGAAAATCAACTGCGCCAGATCTTCAATAGAATAAATGTCATGATGCGGTGGTGGAGAAATAAGTGTTATGCCTGGTACAGAATAACGTAGTTTTGCAATATACGGTGTGACCTTATCACCCGGTAATTGTCCGCCTTCTCCAGGTTTAGCGCCTTGGGCCACTTTAACCTGAATCACATCAGCGTTGACCAGATAAGCGGGTGTCACACCGAACCGGCCGGAAGCAACTTGCTTGATACGGGAAACTTTTTTTGTACCATAACGTGCGGGATCTTCTCCACCTTCACCGGAGTTGGAAAAGCCACCCAATGTATTCATTGCTTCAGCCAGCGCTTCGTGTGCTTCAGGGCTTAATGCTCCAATCGACATCGCGGCAGTATCAAAGCGTTTAAACAGCGCTTCGGCGGGCTCCACTTCTTCAATGGGGGTAGGTTCATCTTTTGTCTTTATCGCCAGCAAATCTCGGATTGTGGTTACTGGGCGCTGATTAACCAAGCGGCTATATTTCAAATAATCGTTGTATTCGCCACTGTGAACCGCAGACTGTAGAGTGCTGATGACATCTGGGTTATAAGCATGGTATTCGCCGTTATGCACATATTTCAGTGACCCTCCCTGATCAACTGGATGGCGGGGAAGCCATGCTCGCTTGGATAAGTTTCGCAGATCCTGCTCAAAATCGCTAAAGTTAGCACCGCCAATCCGGCTGACAACACCATTGAAGCAAAGCTCAGTTAATTCAGAATGTAAGCCGACGGCTTCAAACAGTTTAGAGCAACGATAGGAGGCGATAGTCGAGATGCCCATTTTCGACATGATTTTATATAGCCCTTTATTGATGCCATTGCGGTAGTTGAGCATGACATCAGCATAGGGTTTATTAATCGTGCCATTATCGACCATTTTGGCCAGTGATTCGTAAGCCAGATAAGGATAAATCGCTGTTGCACCAAACCCCAATAGTACAGTGAAGTGATGCGGATCACGGGCACTCGCGGTTTCTACTATCAGGTTGGTATCACAGCGCAGGCTTTTTTCTACCAAACGGTGCTGAATGGCCCCGACAGCCATAGGAGCCGGTATGGGTAACTTCTCTGGCGTAATATTGCGGTCAGATAATACCAGCAATACTGCACCATCTCTGGCGAGCTGTTCAGCCTGGTCACACAATACAAACAGTGCATCTTGCAGATGAGTTTCCTGCGGGTTGAAAGTTAAGTCTAAACGTTCTGCACGATAGTGCGGACTTTGTTGGGTTGTTAATTGATGAAAATCAGAGTAGAGCAGAATAGGGGATTTGAAACTTAACCGATGAGCCTGTCCCTCAGCTTCACAAAATACATTCATCTCCCGTCCAATACAGGTAGTGAGAGACATAACATGCGCTTCACGCAGTGGATCAATTGGTGGATTAGTGACTTGAGCGAATTGCTGGCGGAAGTAGTCATAAATAATCCGTGGACGGCTGGAAAGTACAGCAAACGGCGTATCATCACCCATTGAACCTGTTGCTTCCTGCCCATTCTCTCCCAGGACCCGGATAATTTGATCCAGCTCTTCATTACTGTAAGCAAATTGCTTGTGATAGACCGCCAGTGATTGATCGTTCAGATCCCGGTGGCCGGCTTGCTCTTCCAATAACTCTTCAAACGGGATTAGGCGTTTGACGTTTTTGTCCATCCATTCTTTATAGGGATGGCGGCTTTTCAGGTCATTGTCTGTTTCTTCTGCATGAAGGATGCGGCCTTGGCGGGTATCGATCACCATGAGTTCGCCGGGGCCGACTCGTCCTTTTTCTACGACTTCGTCGGGTTGATAATCCCAGATGCCGACTTCGGAAGCACAGGTGATCAGCTTATCTTTAGTAATGACATAACGTGCCGGGCGTAAGCCATTACGATCCAGATTACAGGCAGCATAGCGGCCATCTGACATGACGATACCGGCAGGACCATCCCAGGGTTCCATGTGCATAGAGTTGAAATCAAAGAAAGCGCGCAGATCCTCATCCATATCAGGATTGTTCTGCCATGCAGGCGGGACCAGCAACCGCATAGCACGGATTAAATCCATTCCGCCATTGAGAAACAGTTCCAGCATATTATCCAGCGAGCTGGAGTCTGATCCTGTTTCGTTGACAAAAGGAGCGGCAGATTGCAGCTCAGGGATAAGCGGGGTTTTGAATTTGTAAGCCCTTGCCCGTGCCCATTGGCGGTTACCGGTGATGGTATTTATTTCACCATTATGAGCGAGATAGCGGAAAGGCTGTGCCAATGGCCAACGTGGGACAGTATTGGTTGAGAAACGCTGGTGGAACAGGCAGATGGCTGATTCTAATCGTAAATCAGCCAGATCAGGATAGAAACGGGGCAAATCTGCCGCCATGCATAGCCCTTTATAGATAGTCACTAGATTGGACAAACTACAAACATAAAAATCACTGTCGCTGATGCGTTTTTCTATCCGGCGGCGGGCAACGAATAAACGACGTTCTAAATCACGAGCGCGCCAGCCAGCAGGAGCATTAACAAAAATCTGTTCGATACGGGGGAGGCTGGAAAGGGCTATTTCGCCCAGAATATCCCTATTAGTTGGTACTTCACGCCAGCCAACGACTGATAGCGTTTCATTTTGCAGCTCCTGTTCGACTATTTCCCGGCAGTTTTGAGCAATCTGAGGGTCCTGGCTGAGAAATAGCATACCGACCGCGTAATTGCGGGCTAAACGCCACTCTTGCTCTTGTGCGACCATTCGAAAAAAACGATCGGGTTTTTGCAGCAATAAACCACAACCATCACCGGTTTTACCATCTGCCAGGATTGCGCCCCGATGTTGCATTCGTGCCAGTGCATGGATAGCGGTACGGACTACTTTGTGGCTTGGCTCCCCTTCAATATGGGCTATCAGTCCAAAACCACAGTTATCCTTTTCTTGAGATTTGTTATATAGCATAGTGTGAACCTCCCCAGGTTCTGTCCGACTCTCACAGAAACTCACAGAAATTTGTGAGATTAATATTTTTACCGGCGTCTGAATTGCGTCCTCAATCAACCGCCACTTGTTTATTGACTATGAACAGGCGGTACTGAAATGGTATTGTGTCACTGCATAATTATGGTTCAGATGAGGATCTGACGGATGGTTTCTAGTGACTTCCCAAGTTAACGAGAAATGTAGATCAGGTCAAATATAGCCGGGATAAGATAAATACAGGCAAAAAATAGAGTTAATCGCATGATTTTTCAATAAAAAAGGTAATATGAAAGTTGTGTGATATAGATCATGTTAGGATTTTAATGTGAGTTATATCACTAATATTAGTGTGATATCTGTTTTATATATACTGTTAAATGTTTATTTGTTGGATTTAAATTCTGACAAATTAAAACTAAATAGAATTAATATATATTTTTGTTTATTTATAAGAATAAAGTTTTATCTTTTTGTGGTTATCAACAGAGTGAAAAAGAATTTTATGCTTATTTTGTCAATGAATTTGATTATTTATTCATGCTTAGATTGTGCGAAAAGACCGGCAGGGGTAAAAAGCCAGAATAATGTTTGGGAAATTATCATCAGAACTATTAAATAATACTATTGTTCTATCAGATCAACAATTCCTGTATTCCTTCAACGAAGTAGCTGGCTTTTTACGGTATGATCTGGGTTGGTCATAATTAACGGGAATCTTTATGAAATGAAGCTGCTCAGGGGCTTGGCCCAATATTATGTTGATTTAATGATGAAATTGGGGTTAGTACGCTTCTCATTACTGCTTGCATCTGCGTTAGTTGTTCTTGCTATGGGTGTGCAGATGGTCGTCACTTTTTTGCTTCAAGGAGGAGTGCAAAGTATTGATTTAGTTCGCTCAATTTTCTTTGGTTTGTTGATTACTCCCTGGGCGGTCTATTTCCTTTCGGTTGTTGTTGAACAGCTTGAAGAATCCCGCCAACGATTATCCAAATTAGTTGAAAAATTAGAAGTGATGCGTCAGCGTGATCGGGAACTTAATCAGCAATTAAAAGACAACATCATCAAGCTGAATCAGGAAATTTCAGAAAGAGAAAAAGCTGAACAGGCGCATCTGATATTGTTGGATAAACTAAAAGAAGAGATGAAGCACCGTGAACAGGCTCAGATTGAATTGGAGCAGCAATCTATATTGCTGAAATCTTTTCTCGATGCTTCTCCTGATTTGGTTTATTACCGTAATGAAGATAATGAGTTCTCTGGTTGTAACCGGGCGATGGAATTGTTGACGGGTAAAAGCCAGAAACAACTTGTCGGGTTAACGCCAAATGAGGTTTATGACAAAGAAGTTGCCCGCAAAGTGATGAAAACGGATGAAAAAGTGTTCCGCCATAATGTTGCTCTGACTTATGAACAATGGCTAGTTTATCCTGATGGTCGAAAAGCCTGTTTTGAACTTCGGAAAGTTCCTTTTTATGATCGGGTAGGAAAAAGGCACGGGCTTATGGGGTTTGGGCGCGATATAACGGAGCGTAAGCGTTATCAGGACGCTTTGGAGAATGCGAGTAGGGATAAGACGACTTTTATCTCAACGATTAGTCATGAGCTTCGTACGCCTTTAAATGGCATTGTTGGTTTGAGTCGTATTCTGCTCGATACTGAACTGACCTCTGAACAAAATAAATATCTGAAAACGATTCATGTCAGTGCTATCACGCTTGGCAATATTTTCAATGACATTATTGAAATGGACAAACTTGAGAGGCGTAAAGTCCAGATTGATAATCAGCCCATTGATTTTACCGGTTTTATGTCCGATCTGGAAAACCTCTCTGGGCTGCTGGTACAGCCGAAAGGGATTAAATTTGTGATGGATCCCGAACTGCCATTACCTGCCAGGATCATGACCGATGGTACCCGCTTGCGCCAAATTCTGTGGAACTTGATTGGCAATGCAGTGAAATTTACTCAAAAAGGCGAGATTAATGTTCGAATCTGGTATGAAAAGGGTGAATGTTTGTTGTTTGAAGTCACGGATACGGGGATTGGTATTCCACTTGATGAACAAGATAAGATCTTTGCGATGTATTATCAGGTGAAAGGCAGTCATGGAGGCTGTCCGGCAACGGGAACCGGTATCGGGCTGGCTGTATCCAAACGTTTAGCTCAAAGTATGGGAGGCGATATTTTGGTGGAAAGTGAGCCGGGACGAGGTTCTCGATTTACACTATCTATCACTGCTCCTGCTATGGAAGAGAGCCTCCCATGCCAGGAAGAGTCAGAAGATTACCCACTGCCGGCTTTGCATATCTTGTTGGTAGAAGATATTGAGCTGAATGTGATCGTTGCTCGTTCAGTACTGGAAAAACTGGGTAACAGCGTAGAAGTCGTGATGAATGGTAAGGATGCTCTGGCGGTGTTCAAGCCAGGGGAGTTCGATCTGGTACTGCTTGATATTCAGTTGCCTGATATGACCGGATTAGACATCTCCCGGGAATTACGTAAGCGATACGCCAAAAAGGATCTGCCCCCACTTATTGCACTGACTGCAAATGTCTTAAAGGACAAAAAAGAATATCTGGATGCAGGCATGAATGGTGTGCTGAGTAAGCCGCTGTCTGTGAATGCCTTAACTGCCATTATTGAACAATTCTGGGGAGAACAGTCTGTGCATCATATGAAGCCGGAAGAAGAGGAGTCAGGATTGATAAAAGATGAAGATTTACTTGATACAGAAATGCTTAATCAATACATCGAGCTGGTTGGACCTCAATTGATTCGCGATAGCCTGAATGTGTTTGAGAAAATGATGCCGGGATACCTGTCTGTGCTGGAGTCGAACATGACAGCTAAAGACCAGAAAGGCATCACCGAGGAAGCACATAAGATAAAAGGTGCTGCGGGGTCGGTTGGATTGCGTCATGTACAACAATTGGCTCAACAAATTCAATCGCCTGATTTACCTGCATGGTGGGACAATGTTCAGGAATGGGTTGATGAGTTAAAGCAAGAATGGAGAAACGATACGGAAACTTTAAGGGAATGGTTGGCAGGCGCTGAAAAAAAATAACCCCAACCGAGGTTGGGGTGCGCGAATACTGCGCCAACACCAGGGAAAACTTTTTACCCGCCTATCTGATGCATCTTTGTTGCGGCGAGTAAATGGGGAATTCTCCGTACATCATACAAGTACCAACATAGCAAAGATAAGATTTTTTGTTACAAGATTCATTAAAATCTGTGATGAAGATTGGTGTTTAACCCCCTAAAGGGTTAAGCAATAATCTACGACAAATGGAGTGAGCTATGAAATCAGTTGCAGTTGTCTTAAGTGGATGTGGTGTATTCGATGGTAGTGAAATTCATGAATCAGTATTAACTATGCTTTCTTTAGATCGTTTAGGTGTTAAAGTGAGCTTTTTGGCGCCGGATGAGCCACAACTTCATGTTATTAATCATATTAGCGGTGAAGAAACTGGCGGAGAACGTAACGTCTTACAGGAATCAGCCCGTATTTCAAGGGGAAAAATCAAGTCTTTGTCACAAGCAAATGCAGATGAGTTTGATGCCCTGATAATTCCTGGGGGATTTGGTGTGGCAAAGAATTTATCTGACTTTGTGGTTAAGACAATTGATTGCGAAATAAATAAAGATTTATTAAGTTTAGTGAGAGCTATGCACAAACAACATAAACCTATGGGGTTCATGTGCATTGCTCCGGTCATGTTGCCAAAACTACTTAATAAACCGGTGAAACTAACTATTGGCAATGATCCTGAAACGGCTGCTCAAGTGGAGGCAATGGGAGGCATCCATATAATTTGTAAGGTAAATGATGTTGTTGTTGATTTGGAAAACAAAATTGTTACAACTCCAGCTTACATGCTTGCTGAATCTATTTCTCAGGCGGAGGTGGGAATTGATAAACTTGTCAGAAAAGTATTGGAAATGACTGAGTAACTGGATGAGAAATCCTTTGCAATTTTTATGGCGCTGGCTTAAAAAAATCGTAATCTCAGTTATTATCTTGTGGATAGTTTCCGTTGTTGCGTTTTCATTTTTGCCAGTGCCATTTTCTATGATTATGGTTGAGCGTCAAATTAACGCCTGGTTATCAGTTAATTTTTCTTATATATCTCGTTCTGACTGGGTAGGGCATGAACAAATATCGCCAAATATCGCATTGGCTGTTATTGCTGCTGAAGATCAAAAATTTCCACAGCATTGGGGATTTGACTTTGATGCTATTGAAAATGCCCTTGAGCATAATCAAAATAACTCTGGAAGGTTGAGGGGGGCTTCAACGATTTCTCAGCAAACGGCCAAAAATTTATTTTTGTGGGATGGACGTAGCTGGTTGAGAAAAGGATTGGAAGCTGGAATGACCTTTGCCATTGAATTAGCATGGTCAAAAAGCCGAATTCTGACGGTTTATCTTAATATTGTCGAATTTGGTGAGGGTATTTTTGGTGTTGAAGAGGCATCCAGACACTATTTTCATAAATCAGCCAGTAAATTGACTGCATCAGAAGCTGCTTTACTCGCTGCTGTATTGCCTAACCCGCACCGCTATAAAGTTGACGCACCTTCGGCTTATGTTTTACGGCGTCAACAATGGATTTTGCGGCAAATGCGGTTGTTGGGTGGGGTGAATTACCTTAAGAAAAACGAGTTATTGAAGAATAATTGAGGGAAGAATGGTAAAAAGGAAAAAGCGCCCGCGCCAAAGAATGACGCGGCTTAATATATCCAGGGTAGATTTATGGTGCTATCCCCCTCAGTATTGTGTTAATTCAGATAAGTAAACGCAGTTGTTACCCGCTTAACACCGTCAGTTTCGCTGGCAATTTTCGCTGCGGCGTTACCTTCTTGTTTAGTCAGAATACCCAGCAAAAAGACCTCGCCGTTTTCTGTAACGACTTTTATATTGGAAGACTTAACAGTATCACTAGCCAGAATTTTTGAGCGTACTTTAGTGGTAAGCCAGGTATCTTTAGAAGCTGTGCTTAATTGAACGGGTTTCCCTTGACGAATTTCATTGTATACAACATGAGCTCCATCAACACGCGATGCTATCTGTTTTGCGCGGTCTGAAAGGCTTGAATCCGGGCTTTGGCCTGTCAGCAAAACTTTCCCTTGATAAGCAGTGGTAATAACACGGATACGCTCTTTAATCTGCTTATCTTTGTTAAGTGCATTACTGACACGTGCTTCCAGCGTACCATCGTCAACCTGTTGACCAATAGTACGGGGATCGGTTGCGGTTTTAGTCGCTACAGCGGCAGAACCTATTACTGCCGCGCCAATACATCCTTGTAACATTACAGCGGCACAAACCGTAGCTAATAGGGAGAAAAATCGCATTATTGGCTCCTTAGTCATCCTGATGGGGAAAAAGTGTATTATCGATTAAGTCACACAGGCAGTTAACTGTCAGCATGTGAACTTCCTGAATTCGGGTGCTGCGATGAGATGGGATACGAATCTCCACATCTTGTGGCCCTAACAAGCCAGCAAGTTCACCACCATCATAGCCGGTAAGGGCGACAATCGTCATATCGCGGGTTACAGCCGCTTCAACGGCTTTAACAATATCCCGGCTATTTCCATGAGTGGAAATAGCCAATAACACATCGCCTGGCTGACCTAATGCCCGTACCTGTTTAGCGTAAATTTCATCATGTTGTTTACTGCTTGAAATCGCGGTTATTACCACATTGTCTGCGTTAAGTGACAATGCTGGCAGACTCGGGCGTTCAGTTTCAAACCGGTTGATCATATTGGCCGCAAACCGCTGGGCTGTTGCAGCAGAGCCACCATTACCACAGCAAAGGATTTTGTTACCATTCAGCAATGACTGAACCATCATTATTGCAGCCCGAGAGATAGCATCAGGTAATGCTTCTGCGGCTGCAATCTGAGTTTGAATACTTTCTGTAAAACAGACTTTAATTCTATCCAGCACGTTTATAACCTACCCAGTATCATTTTAGCGAGCGAACTCATCTTGATTGAAAGCATTTGGCAACCACACAAATTGTTGACCAGTAATAGCACAAATATCAAAGCGACAAGAAGTGGTTTCAAAACACTCACCTCGTTGAAACAGCCATACTGCGGCAGCGTGCAATAATTTTCTACGCTTGCTGCGGGTCACGGTCGCCAGTGCATCGCCATATTGCCCTTGTTTGCGAAAACGGACTTCAATAAAAACCCAAGTTTGTTTGTCTTTCATAATCAGGTCAATTTCACCGCCATGAACTTTCACATTCGCAGCGATAAAAGTTAGCCCCTGTTTTTGCAAAAACAACTTTGCCTGTGTTTCGTAGCTGCGTCCCAGCAAATAACTTGTTGGTTTTTTTATTTTCATCCTGAAAAGCGTTATTTGAATTTAATTGCCACCTGATGACAAGCGGCAATTAATGCTTAATTAAATGGTAGTGATTTGGCCTTGATGATATTGCATCCATTGGAGCTGTCGGAAAATCGCGCAGTTCTCCTGAACAGACAGCATCCCTGAGGCACCATTGAGATGGAAATCACTTTGAAGCTGTACCCGACTGAACTGATTTGCTAATGACCAGGCATCAATACCCATAGCGTAAAGGCGCATCAAAGAGTAATCATTGGCAAATTTACCGGCTGCTTGTTGCATCAGTGGCAAGTTAGCGCCAGCGATTAATGGAATGTCGCTGAATTGCATTCCTTCCATCTCCAGACGGAAATCAGGACCGGCACCAGCTTGATTACTGCGGGAGCTTGCATAAAAGGCTGGTTTATTACGGGAACTGATTGCCATATCAATCATCGGTTTAATCAGAGTCAATTCATCTAAAGTGGAAACAATATAAACTGCGTCCACTGAGCCGCCGGCAGAAGTAGGAACGACATCTGTATTTAGCTGGGGAATTTCCAGATCACCAATAGTGGTTGATACAGGTTGATTGTTTGTTGCACTGATGGCTGTTCCGGTCAGGCGAATACCTGTGCCTCTATTAATTAACTGTTTCAGTTCGGTGGAAGAGCCAAAGGTTTGTTGCAGAACAGTATGCCCACCTTGTTTTTGCCATTCCTGTGCAAATGCCTTGGCAATCCGGTCACCAAAGGTACCCCGGGGAACGAGTATCAGAGGATTCTGTTTCTGTTGTTGCCAAATATGCTCCGCGGCATTTTTCGCTTCATCTTCTGGTGATAAAGAGAAATAACAGACATTGGGCCGGGGTTGCGCATTATCTAACTCGTTCAGC
This sequence comes from Photorhabdus sp. RM323S, assembly GCF_042879375.1. Taxonomy (NCBI): domain Bacteria; kingdom Pseudomonadati; phylum Pseudomonadota; class Gammaproteobacteria; order Enterobacterales; family Morganellaceae; genus Photorhabdus; species Photorhabdus sp. RM323S. The sequence continues at coordinate 45,169 of NZ_JBHFKZ010000021.1, read as the reverse complement.
ACCAGCATGTTTAATGACGTATTCATCTGAACCAGTTTAACCACATTTGGTTTCAGTAACGGCCCGACAACTAAATTCACGCCGTCTTGTTCAGCCTGAATCAATAAATTTTCCAGTGGCTGGCTTGCCGTATCATAGATTTTGACCTGTTGTGTGTTAACCGGCACATTGGCTATGACGGGCATTGACTGAACGGCTGGTGTTGTTGGTTCAACGGGAATCTCTGCATTTGGCAGGGCATCGGCAGAGACCACTGCATCTGACGTATTATCGTTGATTGCTGTAGATAAATTTGCCGGATTTTCTGTTGGCAGTAGTGGGGCTGGCAAACCAGCCTGAGCATCAAGAAAACCCTGGCGGATTGCTTCGCCGAATACTTTTGCCTGACCGCTTAATGGCAGGAACAGTGCAATATGGATGTCAGTGCTTTGCGATTGGATGGCGGCTGGTTGTAGCTGGGTTGGGAGTGACTGCGCGGCTGGGTTTTGTGGATAACGAATTTTCCAGTCACGGACAGCTGCTTGTAGTTTGTCAGAGTCCTGTTTGTTATCCTGATAGGTACTGAGTAAGTCCAGCCAGCCTTGCAGAATATTTTCATCAGCGTTGATGACCAACTCACTGCGATTGTGTGGTGAAAGACGGGTCAGCGTTTGCCAGGTATCATCAATATTTTTTTGATGAGCGACATTGTCTTTCAGAAGTGGCTCCTGAGCGATATAAGCACGGATGACATCCAGAGAAGGTTCGCCATTAGCGGCATCAATGATGGATTGATAACGGGCGATTTCTGTACTGACTTTATCCTGAGTTTGCAAAGGTTGTTGTCCCTGTTGGTCAGGTATGGAACACCCTGCGATGATCATAACTGCCAGCATAGCTGAACAGACTAAACCAGTTTTGATACGCACAAAAATTGAGGAAAGCATACTGTATCCAGCGATGTTTTTTTCAAAGATGCTCAATTTTAAATCGGTCATTCGGATGAAACAATGAATCAACCCAATCGAGCAGTGGTTACGACATCCACGCTATATGTTGTGCCAACCCCCATTGGAAACCTGGGTGATATCACTCAGCGTGCACTTGAAGTTCTTGAGCATGTCGATCTGATTGCGGCCGAAGATACGCGACATACTGGCTTGTTGCTTCAACATTTTGCCATTAATGCGCGCATGTTCGCACTTCATGATCATAATGAACAGCAGAAAGCAGATCAATTAATTACAAAACTTCAGCAGGGGCAGAGTATTGCATTAGTCTCTGACGCGGGAACGCCACTGATTAATGATCCTGGTTATCATGTGGTTCGCCGTTGCCGTGAAGCCGGTATTCGTGTTGTTCCTCTACCTGGGCCTTGTGCGGCTATAACCGCATTGTCTGCTGCTGGTCTGCCATCAGATCGTTTCTGTTACGAAGGGTTTTTGCCAGCTAAGAGTAAAAGCCGGAAAGATACCTTACGGGCTTTGGAGCAGGAGCCGCGGACGTTAATTTTTTATGAATCCACTCATCGTCTAATCGATAGTTTAGAAGATATGGTTGATGTGTGGGGAATTAAACGTTACGTCGTTCTGGCACGAGAATTAACAAAAACCTGGGAATCAATTCAGGGGATGCCGGCAGGTGAACTTCTGGCATGGGTTAAGGAAGATGAAACTCGTCGCCGTGGTGAAATGGTATTGATCGTTGAAGGTTATAAAAAACCGGATAACGATGCTTTACCGCCAGAGGCATTAAGAACGTTGGCGCTCCTTCAGCAAGAGTTGCCGTTGAAAAAAGCGGCTGCTCTGGCGGCAGAGATCCATGGTGTGAAGAAAAATGCGCTTTATCGCCATGCTCTAGGAGAGCATGAAGAGTAACAATAATTGTTGATAAACAAGGCATATAATCAGTAAACGCCTATACATCGTTTGTTAAACCTCTTATAATCCGCTGCGGAGTTGACTAGACAGTCGCTGCTTTATCATCGTCCTTTTGGACGATAGGTAGGGGAGAGGAAAGTCCGGGCTCCACAGGGCAGGGTGCCAGATAACGTCTGGGGGGTGAAAGCCCACGACCAGTGCAACAGAGAGCAAACCGCCGATGGCCTGCTTATGCAGGATCAGGTAAGGGTGAAAGGGTGCGGTAAGAGCGCACCGCGCGGCTGGTAACAGTCCGTGGCACGGTAAACTCCACCCGGAGCAAGGCCAAATAGGGGTTCACTAGGTACGGCCCGTATCGAACCCGGGTAGGCTGCTTGAGCCAGTGCGCAAGTGCTGGCCTAGATGAATGATTGTCCACGACAGAACCCGGCTTATCGGTCAACTTCACCAATTTAGCCCCATTAGGTTAGTCCTGATGGGGCTTTTGCTTTTTCAGGCGGCCAGATCAATTAACAACCCCTGGAACTCAGTATCTGCTTTTAAAACCAGACGATTTTCTTCATGAATAAAAGCGCCATCTCCACATTTAATCAAAGCGTTATCCTTCGAATTGCCTTTTATTTTTATATTGCCGTTCAAGGATTGCAGATAAGCATTTTTTCCTTTTAATTGCAGATGGTGAGATTGGCTCTTATTAAGAGAAATATGATTTACCCACACTTGCTGGCGTAATTGCATACTGCCATCCTCTGCGGTTGGAGAGGCAAGCATAGTCAATGGTTGCTCTGGTAACGCCATCCGTTGCAACGGTAAGCTTTCCTGCTGAGGGAAGGCATTTAGCCAAAGTTGTAAGCGGGTCAGTGGCTTATTCGCACTGATATTATGTTCACTGTAGCTGATGCCTTGACGGGTAGAAAACAGTAAACATTCTCCCTTGCAGGCTCTGACATGATTGCCTTCACTGTCACGATATTCTGCTTCACCTCGCAGAATAATGTTTAGTATATCCACATGTGGATAAGATTTAGGCTGGAAAGCGGCTTTTGGTGCGATAACTTCCTGATTCAGTACACGCAGAGCGCCATAACCTAAAAACTTTGGATCAAAATAGTGACCAAATGAAAATGTATAACGGGCCTGTAGCCAACCATAGTCAGCTTTTCCACATTGCTTTGCTGTTCTATTTATAATCATGATGGCGGTTACCTTCAAAAAACACACACTAACGATAGTAATTATCTGGACGGCGAAATGTTAGCCAGTTAATCTGGTCACCATATTCAAATTTCCTGATTGAGAAAAATATGAGCAAAGAACGAGCGCTTACACTGGAGTCTCTACGGGTCATGGATGCGATTGACCGGCGGGGAAGTTTTGCTGCGGCAGCCGATGAGCTTGGCCGTGTTCCTTCTGCACTTAGCTATACGATGCAAAAGTTGGAAGAGGAGCTGGATGTGGTGCTGTTTGACCGTTCGGGTCACAGAACCAAATTCACCAATGTTGGCCGTATGTTGCTTGATCGTGGACGTCAATTGCTTGAAGCTGCGGATAAATTAACCGCTGACGCAGAGGCATTAGCGCGGGGTTGGGAAACTCACCTGACAATCGTTTGTGAGGCATTGGTCCCTGCTTCTTCATTGTTCCCATTGGTGGGCAAACTTGTTCAGAAATCGAATACCCAGCTCTCTTTATTGACTGAGGTTTTGGCTGGTGCATGGGAGCGGTTGGAAACAGGTCGGGCGGATATTGTTATTGCACCGGATATGCATTTCCGTGCATCGGCAGAAGTGAATTCACGCCAGCTTTACAGCATTACCAATGTCTATGTCGCCAGCCCTGATCATCCTATTCATCAAGAACCAGAGCCTTTGTCTGATGTCACGAGGGTGAAGTACCGTGGTATTGCTGTGGCAGATACAGCAAGGGAGCGCCCGGTATTGACGGTTCAGTTGTTAGATAAGCAACAACGTTTAACGGTGAGTTCGCTGGAAGATAAACGTCGGGCTCTTTTGGCCGGGTTAGGAGTTGCCACTATGCCTTATCCTATGGTGGAACAAGATATTACGGCGGGTCGTTTGCGGGTGATTAGCTCTGAATACAGCCATGAGACAAATGTCATTATGGCATGGCGGCGAGACAGTATGGGAGAAGCTAAATCCTGGTGTTTGCGGGAAATTCCTAAATTGTTTGCTAACCGCTAAGATAGATGAAAAGCTGGAAAAATCCGTTATGATCTTCCGGCTTTATTTATTATCTCCCGTGGAGAATATCTTTGTCAGGTTAGAATTATATTTATATATCACATGTTATTTTGGTGCGCTCAATATTTTCCGAATAAATTAACCTTATATAATTGAAATGTATTCTCTTAGGTTTAATTAATGAATGATGTAATCAGATAATTATTTTATTGCCATATTTTATATTTATTCGGTGAAAATAAATTACATTTATATAAGTGATACATATATACTGAAAAATTCATTTCCATTAATAAGTAGAGGGAATAAAAGATTATTATAAAACTTGGTATTATTGTAGAGATGATTTTTGATTGGAAATAATTCACTCTATTTTTTTGGATTATTTTTGTAACTTGGTTTTTATATAATGCATTGATTTAAATCATTATTATTTTTGTTTGCGGTTTTTGGGTCTACTTCGTGGAATTAAATTAATTTAATGATATTGAGGTGGAAAAACTTAATATAATAATAGATATGATTTTAGAGTTGTAATTTTGTTATTATTTTTAATATAAAATTTATTTTTCCTGATTTTTATATATTTAACATAATTAGATATTTTAGTGGTTTTGGTAATGAAAAAAGATGCGGTAATTTATATTTATTGCAATGTAAAATTTTCATTACTTGATTAAATGGCTTATTAAAAGTAATAATAAATAGACTGAATATCCATTAAAACAGGCGTTATTATTCAGCGGGTTCTATTTAAAAACAAGCCGAAAGATCTTCTGGATCCTCCGGCTAATTATTTACCTTTAGGTAATTTACCAATTCTTATTTATTAGACGGTCGATACTGAATTTACCTGGCCCCGAAATAGCCAATAACAAATAGCCACCGCCGATAGTCAAATTCTTTAGAAACATAGTTTGGTTCATGCCTTCAGCAAAGTTGCTGTGGAAAAGCAGGGCAGTCAGCATACAGAAACTAAAAGTAAATAGCGCTGTTGTACGGGTTAAGAAACCGAACAGAATGGCTAGGCCGCCACCCAGTTCAAGCAAGATAGTCAATGGTAATAAAAAACCAGGAATCCGCATGGCTTCCATATATTGTTGAGTACCAGCATAGGCATCACCTAACTTTCCATAACCTGCAACGATAAACAGGATTGGCATCAAAATACGGGCTAATAGCAGGGCTCTATCTTCAAATTTTTTCATTAATGACTCCAAGGATACAGATAAATAATGATGATTTACTTAATGATTAGGCTGCACTAACTTGAAATAGCACAATTTGCTAATTATTAACAGATGGAATGTATACTAAAGAGAGGGGCGCTTAGTTGTAAGTAAGGATTATTAACAATTTTATACAAAGTTTTTGAATGTAAGTAATGTGATTGATAATCAATAAGATATATTATGAAGAATAATTACTTCTTTCTTTTCAATATCTTCAATGCACCAATGACTCGGCGGGTCCAGCGATAGAATTTCACTGGGTGACGAAGACCATATAAAGAGATGGTACTGGCTCCGAGTAGCAGATAAGGTTTTAATGACAAAAGCTTTTTCCAGCCTTTGTCATAAGGCTCGGTGATATTTCGCCAGTGCTGGGTATCGTTAGAAAGTATCAGCCGTTGTAACAGGATACTTTTGAGTAATTGTTGTTTTTTCAGTTTTCTTTTTTGGCTCTGTTTACTCATTACTATGATCCTCCAGCATCTCTCTATCAATCTTTAATTGCTCGCGGGTTGCGTTAAGTAATGTTGAATTACGGGATTTCCTGATAGTCCATATCAGGCCAATGAGCGCCAGGGTTAACAAAGTACCTGTGGTGACGGCTAATGCAGTAAGACGCCAGGCTGGATCGACAGCCCAAAAAATCAGAGCAAGCAGGCACATCAGGCCAAAAGCGGTAAACAGCAATGTCAGACCGGTCATTAATATCAGTTGTATCAGCGTTGCCTTTTCCTTTTCCAGTTCTACAACGATCAGTTGTAAGCGGGTTTCTACCATCCCGATAATGATGGTGGCAATGCGTTGAAGAGAATCAAGGACCCCTTTACCGGGGCCTTGAGATTTGGATGGGTGGTTCATATTAGCGTTTAGCCAACAATACACCTAATACGACAGCCACGGCGGCACCAATGCCAATACTTGTCCACGGTTTGTCGTGAACGTAGTCATCAACATGACGAGCCATCTCTTTTGTTTGCATAACGACTTTGTCACTGACAGTACCAAGTTTCATGCGAGTTTCTTGGAGTACGGCTTCTATTTTTCCGCGGATTTTTTCCAGTTCGACATCGGATTTATCACCGGAATTTTTGATCACTTCCTCTAGTGTTTTCGAGAGGGATTTTAATTCAATGCGTAAGTCTTCAGCAGTTTTGTTATGTACCATGTAAATACTCCTTATGTAGGTGTGTATATTTGATTTAGTCAGTCGATTTTCCAGAGGCTGGAAAAGACTATCCTTAAATATAGCTTATATTTTAGAAGGTGAATGAAAAACATTAGCGTTATTTCACTATTCTGCCGCAAACAATACTTTTGTCTGCGACAGAAGGGGATTTAAGGATTTTTCAGAATGAACTACTTTTTTTGAGGGGATTGACACGTTTTTTTACGTAACACAACTAACAAACTACCGCTAAAACCAATAATTAGTAAAGCAAGTGGCAGTAATATCAGGAAATTCATTACCAGATCTTCATACTGACGGAAAATAGGGGTTTTACCGAGTGCATAGCCCAGAGAGGTCAGGATAACGACCCACAGGAAGCCACTGAGCCAGTTAAAAAACTGGAAACGGCTGTTTTTCAGGCCCGTTAGACCTGCAAGTGTTGGTAATAGGGTTCTTATAAATGCGAGGAAACGGCCGATAAGTAAAGCAGACAGACCGTGGCGGTGAAAAAGATTGTAAGCTCTCTGATGATAATGAGCTGGGAGGTGGGAGAGCCAACTTTGTACTATCCTAGTATTTCCTAACCATTTCCCCTGAAGATAACCGACCCAGCAACCTAAGCTTGCTCCGGTGGTCAATATAACAAGTGTTACCGGGAAACTCATTGCACCTTTGGCAATTAATACGCCAACTAATATAAGTAAGCTGTCTCCTGGTAAAAATGCAGCGGGAAGCAGGCCATTTTCAAGGAAGAGTATCAAGAATAGCATGATATAAATGGCCCATAGTAGGGATGGATTGGCCAGAGTTTCATAATCCTGGTGCCAAAGTGCATATATAAGTTCTTTTACTATTTCCATCAGGTGTTCCTAAAATGCCTTTGTTCGTTCATCCTGAAAGCATAAGGCTAAACCGATTAAACTGTATCCTGTTTTAGTTATTTGGCCGGTTATAACGCCTTTTCAATCCGTTAAGAGAGGCAAATGGTGCGGCCTGCGACACTGTAACAAAATCAAGAGTGACTAAACAGAAAATTTTGGTGATCAATTGAACATTGATTGGGGTGGAATAATAAATTGATCTGATGAGATCGGTTTATTGGATTTTTAATTTAAATTAATCGCTATTTTCTCACTGTTTTATTTGCAGTTTATTGGCTATTTCTATGAGTCAATATTTTTGCGATGATGGATTGATTCTTGAGTGAATTTGATTTACTTTTCACCATAGCAAAGGGGAGTAACTTCCTTGCCGGTTTATCGTCATTACGATGCAATAGCATCCGGTAGCCGGGCAACCTTGAACTGATACCTGGTGGTACATTTTTTGTGTTGTAAGTGAGACCTTGCCAGAAGGCGAGGGTTGCTTGCAATACATTCATCTCCATTACGTGGGGAAGAAATATAGCAACGGCTGACGTCTTCTGAGACTTCAGCCGTTTTTGTTTATGTAGAGAAAGAAAATGAACTCAGTGGGTAATCCTGTTTTATGGGGAAGTTTCGCCGTTTTAATTACGATTATGTTGTTACTGGATCTGCTCTTACAAGGGCGTAAGAAAGAGCGGACAATGTCATTTCGTCAAGCTGCTGTCTGGAGCGTAATTTGGGTAAGTTTGTCACTCTTATTTACATTAGGATTGTGGTGGTATTTCAGAGAAACTGTAGGGGAAGCTGTCGCCAATAGTCAGGCAATGGCTTTTCTTTCGGGTTATTTACTTGAAAAAGCACTCGCTGTTGATAACGTGTTTGTCTGGCTGATGTTGTTCAGTTATTTTGCCATTCCGGTAAATTTGCAGCGCCGGGTGCTCATTTACGGTGTCTTAGGCGCAATTGTGCTGCGTACTGTGATGATCTTTGCAGGGAGCTGGCTGGTTTCTCAATTCAGTTGGATACTCTATCTATTTGGCATCTTTCTGTTGGTTACTGGCGTTAAGATGGCGTTGGCAAAAGAGGATAATTCTCCGATAGGGGATAAACCTTTTGTCCGCTGGTTCAAATCGTGTATTCGTATGACTGATCATCTGCACGGGGAACGTTTCTTTGTTAAAGACAATGGGTTGTTGTATGCGACCCCATTGATTTTGGTTCTGATTTTGGTTGAAATCAGTGACGTTATTTTTGCTGTAGACAGCATTCCTGCTATTTTTGCAGTCACAACAGACCCTTTTATTGTTTTGACCTCTAACCTTTTCGCTATTTTAGGATTACGTGCAATGTATTTTCTGTTGGCAGGTGTAGCAGAGAAATTCACAATGCTGAAATATGGTTTATCCGTCATTTTGGTATTTATCGGTATTAAGATGCTGCTAATGGATATTTATCATATTCCTATGGGCGTTTCTCTGGGGACTATTGCGATTATTTTGACAATAACAATGATTATTAATGTTTGGGTAAATAAGTATAAAGCTAAAGAGATCCAGTAATCAGGGAACTATTTTTTAACAGGCAACCTTATCTTCTTGTTCAGGGGGATAGGGTTTCTTATTGTCTTAAATTACTGAAAAATGGTTAAACATAAAAGTAAATAATTGTGCTTTGTAAATGTGTAAATTGCCGTTTTGATCACACAAATGTGAATGCATTGTTAATAAGTGCTGACAAGGTTGTATATTTTAACTGTTTCTGCTTTCCACCATTCTTGGGTTCCCTATACTGAGGCAGCAAACACAAAAAATAGAGGTTCAGCTGAACTGTTAATAAAATGGGTCAATTATGGAAAAACAAAAGCGTGGCTTCGTGCATTACATTGCACAGGGGAGCTTGGTTAAACAAATTTTGGTCGGTTTAATTGCAGGGATACTATTAGCGTGGTTGGTGCCTTCGGCTGCCAAGTCGGTCAGCTTGCTTGGGTCGTTGTTCGTTAGCGCCTTAAAAGCAGTAGCCCCGGTATTGGTATGGATTTTGGTTATGTCTTCTATTGCTAATCACAAAGAGGGCCAGAAAACCAATATTCGTCCAATTCTTGTCCTCTATATTCTGGGTACTTTTTCCGCCGCTTTAGTTGCTATGGCCGGTAGTTTTATGTTCCCGTCACAATTGGTGCTGGCTGTAAATGATGTTCAGATGTCTCCTCCTGAAAACATTATGGAGGTGATTAAAGGGGTATTGGGTAATGTTGTCGCTAATCCGGTGAATGCGTTACTAAATGGTAATTATGTCGGTATTCTTGCCTGGGCTATTGGTTTGGGGATCGCACTGCGTCACGCGAAGGATTCAACTAAATCTCTGATTCATGATATGTCTGAAGCGGTTACTCAGATTGTTCGGGTAGTAATCCGTTGTGCACCTGTTGGTATCTTCGGCTTGGTGTCATCAACTATCGCAGAAACCGGTTTTAATACTTTGTTGGGATATGCCCAACTGCTGGCTGTGTTACTGGGTTGTATGCTGGTTGTCGCATTTGTTGTAAACCCATTGATCGTTTATTGGAAAATTCGTCGTAACCCTTATCCACTGGTATTTGCTTGCTTGCGTGAAAGTGGCGTGACAGCATTTTTCACCCGTAGTTCGGCTGCGAATATTCCGGTGAATATGGCTATGTGTCGCCGTATGAATCTGCATGAAGATACTTATTCGGTTTCCATCCCGTTGGGGGCAACGATCAATATGGAGGGTGCTGCGGTGACTATCCCGGTATTGACTCTGGCCGCGGTAAATACGCTCGGGATACCCGTTGACCTGCCTACAGCATTGTTGTTAAGCGTGGTTTCTGCCATTTGTGCCTGTGGTTCTTCTGGTATAGCGGGTGGTTCCTTACTGTTGATCCCTCTGGCCTGTAGTATGTTCGGTATTTCTAATGAAATTGCTATGCAGGTTGTGGCGGTTGGTTTAATTATTGGTGTATTGCAGGATTCGGCAGAAACCAGCTTGAACTCTTCTACTGATGTATTGTTCACCGCTGCGGTTTGTCAGGCTGAGGATGACCGTCTGGCGTTGGATCAGCTAACTCAGCGTGATTGACTGACGTTTTCCGGTTGAAGTTAAGAAGATGGTAATAGGTAAGAAGAATAAAACGTCCGCGCCAGGAATGGCGCGGTTCGAGCGTTTACTGCATCTTGGCGGTCTGCCTGTGACCGCCATTATTTATCGTCAGATTTTAAGCCCCAATCGAGTGCCCTGATTGATAGCCCGTCGGGCATCCAGTTCAGCAGCAACATCTGCGCCGCCAATAAGGTGCACGGTTTTTCCCGCTTGCTGTAACGGTTGATACAGTTCTTTCAGTGGCTCTTGTCCGGCACAAATAATGATGTTATCTACGGCAAGACAGCTCTGTTCCCCGTTACAGCTGATATGTAATCCCTGATCATCTATTTTCAGATATTGCATATTGTTGAGCATTTTCACGCCACGCATGTGCAGACTGGTTCTGTGTACCCAACCTGTTGTTTTACCTAATCCTTCACCCACTTTGGTCGGTTTACGTTGTAGCAGATAAATTTTTCGGGGGGAGGGTTCTGGTTTCGGGCCTTCAAGCGATAAACCACCACGATGTGCCAGATTCTGGTCAATGCCCCATTCTTCGCTGAAAGTGGTACGATTAAGGCTGGTGCTTTTTCCCGGTTGACTCAGATATTCAGCGATATCGAAGCCAATTCCACCGGCACCAATGATAGCTACATGCTGACCGACAGTTTTTTTGTCCCTGATAACATCTAAGTAGCTCAGTACTTTTTCGTGATGAATACCATCAATAGTGAGTTGACGGGGCACGATGCCACTGGCGATGATCACTTCATCGAAACCGGCGAGTATTTCTGTCGTTGCGGTCTGATTCAGCCGTACATCAACATGATGGATTGCTAATTGACGCTGAAAATAACGTAATGTTTCATGAAACTCTTCTTTACCGGGGATCTGTTTGGCAATATTGAATTGCCCGCCAATCTGCCCATGACGTTCAAACAGAGTGACATGATGACCACGGCTGGCAGCCGTCACGGCAAATGACAATCCAGCAGGTCCTGCACCGACAACCGCCAGTTTTTTGGGCATGGTAACCGGTTCGGCAGCCATTTCTGTTTCGTGGCAGGCGCGGGGATTAACAAGGCAGGAGGCTATTTCACCGACAAAAATCTGATCCAGACATGCCTGATTACAGCCAATACAGGTGTTTATCTCATCAGCTCGTCCTTGTTGGGCTTTCAGAACAAATTCAGCGTCAGCTAGAAAAGGCCGTGCCATGGAAACCATATCCGCACAACCTTGTGCCAGCGCTTGCTCTGCAATTTCTGGATCATTAATCCTGTTTGTTGTGATCAATGGGATTGAAACTTTCCCCATCAACTTTTGCGTTACCCAACTGAATCCGGCGCGGGGAACCATCGTGGCAATAGTTGGAATTCGTGCCTCATGCCAGCCGATACCCGTATTGATAATAGATGCCCCCGCTTGCTCAATAGCGACGGCTAATTGCTCGATTTCCTGCCAATCAGAGCCCTCTTCGACTAAATCCAGCATTGAAAGCCGGTAAATCAGAATAAATTCCCGTCCGGTTGCTTGACGGACTGCTTTGACAATCTCCACGGCAAAGCGCATTCGATTTTCAAAACCGCCACCCCATTGATCCTGGCGGTGGTTGGTGCGGGTAGTCAGAAATTGGTTAATCAGATAGCCCTCAGAACCCATGATTTCTACACCATCATAACCTGCTTGCTGTGCCAATTGCGCACAGTGAGCGAAGTCAGCAATGGTTTGCTGAATGTCTTCTTCTGTCATTTCACGGGGCATAAATGGGTTAATCGGGGCTTGAATGGCAGTAGGGGCGACAAGATTCGGCTGGTAGCTATAACGGCCGGTATGCAGGATTTGCATGGCAATTTTTCCACCAGCCTGATGAACCGCATCTGTAATAACTTTATGATGGATAAGGTCTTTTTCATCTACCAAAAATGCTGTGCCTTTTCCTATAACACCTTGTTTATTTGGGGAAATTCCGCCTGTGACAATCAATGCTACACCTCCTGCTGCCCGTTCAGCATAAAAGTGGGCAAGCCTCTGGGCGCGATCGGGATGTTCTTCTAACCCGGTGTGCATTGATCCCATCAGAATGCGGTTTTTCAGTGTGGTGAACCCCAGGTCTAAAGGGGTGAACAGGTGAGGGTAGTGGCTCATTGCAATCTCCGTCGGGTGTTTGTCAATCATAACCAGATTATTGTTATTGTGTCCGAAACCACGAGGCAAAAACATCAGGTGGTCGGATGAGATAGTGGTTCAAATCTAGATGGAATAAGGTTAATTGGGAAAAAAATGTTAAATGAATGTGACGTGTATCATAAAATCTCGTTCTGCCATAGGTTGATTAAAGAGAGTGGGAATGCAGAAGTTGTTGATGGACTCCTTGATGATTGATTTTATCATTCTCAATGACAACGATGTTGTTGGTATTTTCTAAGCTTGGTATATAACAATTAGTTATTAGCATTGTTATGAAATAATAATAATTATCAAAAAATCGGGAAGTAGAGTTCAGTATGATTTGTGTAAGCTAGATTTTATGGCGAAATGGACAATATAGAGGATGATATTCGATCCCATTGAGGTGTAATTATGTTGAAACAATTTGACCAGTTTGTGAACTACCCTGATTTTGCAAAGTTATTTCTGCGGTTATCACTGGGATGTTTGATGTTATTGCATGGTATTCATAAAGTTCAACCTGATGGACTGAAAGGCATTGAAGCCATGCTGACCAATGTAGGGGTTCCCACTTTTATTGCTTATGGTGTATTGATTGGTGAAATTGTTTGCCCGGTTTTAATTATCCTTGGTATTTTTACTCGTGTTGCTGCATTGATAGTTGCTCTGACAATGGGTGTCGCAGTAGTACTTATCCACGGTTCTGATATTTTCTTCCTGAACAATGCAACGGGGGGATGGGGTGTTGAAAGTGCGGGTTTGTTTTTCCTGGTCGCATTATCCATCATGTTCCAGGGTAGTGGGCGTTTTACTTTAATAAAAGATTAATTTCTCATATATTAACCCCATTCTGGTTTTGATTCTGGAATGGGGAGATGTCTTCTATACTTAACTTATTTATTAATACCAACGGTTATTATGAGAAAACAAATGACTGAATGGGTCACTCTGGAAGGGAAAAGGGTTATTCTTGAACCTTTGACGCACCAGCGGCATGATGAATTTGTACAGGTAATTGAAGAGGGGGAATTACATAGATTGTGGTACACCAATATTCCTTCACCGGTTGATCTGAGCAAAGATATTGATCGCCGTTTATTCTTATATGAGAGAGGCACCATGCTGCCTTTTGCTGTTGTTGACCACCGGACAGGCAAAGCCGTTGGAATGACCACTTATATGAATATTGATTCTCATGCTCGCCGGATGGAAATCGGTTCTACCTGGTATGCGCGTTATATCCAGCGGACATATATCAATACAGAAGCGAAGTATCTGCTATTGAAATATGCTTTTGAAGAATTGAGTTGTATCGCCGTAGAATTTCGTACTCATTTTCTTAATCATCAGAGTCGGAAAGCGATAGAACGGCTGGGTGCGAAACTTGATGGGATTTTGCGGAGTCATACTTTATCTAAAGATGGTAGTATCAGGGATACTTGTGTTTACAGCATTATTAATGGTGAATGGCCTGCGGTCAAAAGCCATCTTGAATGGCAGATGGTTAAACCAAGATAGAAGCCATTTCAAAAACCAGGCTATGCCACACTGGGTGGCGGCCTGATTCTGATTTAATTTGAAGGCAGAGAATCCTGCATTCCATTATCCAGCTCATCCAGTAATTGATAACGGCGACGATATTCAGCTCGTTTCTTACTGGCGATATCTTCAAGAGATTTTCTTTCAATGGTTAATGGCAGATGGAAATCTTTATTTTTCCCCCTTGCTCCACCTAATGATTCCCAGAAAGAATCGTAATCAGCAACTAATTTGTCTTTCTTTTTATGCCAATAGCGCAGGCTTTTATAGATGTGGGTATCATTGCTGGCTGCCAGAATTTGTTGACAACCAAAGTGGGCAGCAAAACGGCAAACAGATTCAAGCAGTAAGCGTTTTGGAAATAATCCGTAACAATCTTTCGTTGCATGGCGGATAATTTCAAGGGTTGTATCTTCTTTGGAACCTTGTAGCCCACCAATAAATAGTGTCTTTTTACCCGCAATGGTCAGTAGCGTAAAAGCACATTTTGCTAGCGTTTTATTATCTTCCGTCCCAATAAATAAGGTAAGCTCGCCTTCTTTGTTAAAACAGTCCATAGAGTCTATAAAAATAGTATAAGTTCCGCTTTTACCATTGATAACTGCTAATGGATATGCGTTGGAACAAAAAATTTTATTGATAATAGACTTATTTAGCCCGGTAAATAACAGCTGATAATGTTCATTTATTGCACGTAACGTTTGCCCTTTGTTGAAATTGATACTCAGATAAGGGCGATGTAGTTTAGAAGGCAAACAAGGTTGTTTCTTCAAAATATCCAGATAAAACGGTGTGTTAACTATCTGGTTTAATAGTTTTAGCGTCGATATTGGCATCAGAGCACTACGTAAAGCAAACTTGGTGCGATTCTGTGCAGAATACCAGTGAGGGCTTGGACTGATTTTTTTTCCGACTAAATCTGTAAATAGTCTGATACCCGAGTTGGCAGGTTGATACATATATTCCATTCTTTTCTAATTCTGATTACGATATGGCACATGGCAGGAAAATTACTTAATTTATCGAGTATACTACTTTGGTATTAAACAATACCTCAACAAGCTTCATTTGCGTTGTTTTTAACAAGATTGTAGTTATTGATTAACTTCGATTTAATAATTGATGATGTTTTTTCGTTTTAAAAGTATACAGAAGATATAAGGAGATTGATTCAGTCTTGGTGATTTGCAACGAATTTGGCAGGTCAGTATTAACGGTAAATGAGTGCTGTTAGATATGCTCGCTTTTAGGATAATTAAGTTAAAATTATTAATGATATTTCTATAGGTCTATTAGCTATTAGTTATGTGCATTATAATAAAGTTATGTAATTTGTTTTTATTTTATTATTAATATCATTTGGTTAAATTATTTAATTATATTTTCATTGAATTTGTTTGACATTCGCAGGGTATAAATTCTATTTTTATTGTTAATTTATATTTACTCATTTTGTGGGTTACTTCACTTCACAAAAGGTCATTAGCAATGGATGAAATGCTTATTCTTGTTGATAAACATGATAATCCCATTGGTTCAGCGGGAAAAATGGATGTTCACAAAAAAGGTATGTTGCACCGGGCCTTTTCTATATTTGTTTTTGATAGTAAAGGAAATTTACTCCTACAGAAGCGGGCGGTGAACAAATATCATTCGGCAGGACTTTGGACTAATAGCTGTTGTGGACATCCTCGAATCGGAGAAACGCTGGAGGTAGCTGCACACCGTCGGCTTGGTGAGGAAATGGGGTTTGACTGCCCATTGAAAAAGGTTTCGTCATTTATTTATCACGCAACACTACCTAATAATTTGATTGAATACGAATATGATCATGTTTTCATTGGGAGGTTTGATAAAGAGCCGATAATTAACGCTGACGAAGTATCTGATTATAAATGGGTTAATTCGCTGGAATTGAAAGCGTTAATTGATAAAGCTCCCTGGAAATATACAGTTTGGTTTAAAGAAATCGTTTATAGCCTTTCGAATCAAGATGTTGAAGATTGGCAAAGGCAGCTCTGATGGCAATGTAATTTATCGGATAACCGCAAAATTGGATGATAGATCATGAGTATCTTAAACAACATGTTGTACACTGATATTGATCCTGCCCAGCCTTATCACATCATCCGTGGGGAAACCTCCAACGATTATGAAAGCAAAGTAGTGCAAACTTATTGTGAAGATCCAGAGCGTTGGCGCAAAGTGATTGGTAATACGCTGTTATTTCAGTTTGGTGTTTATGATGATCCCGCTTCAAAACCACCAATTTCACTGGATGAATCAGGTATTCGTTATTTTGATCGTCAACTGCTATTGGCTGGTCTGGAGACAAAGATAGAGCGGCCTGCGATTCGGCGCATTTTGGATATTGGTTGTGGCTGGGGTTATATCTTGAAATATCTGGCTGAACGCTTCCCTGAGTGTGCTCGCTTGGATGGGGTTAACATCAGCGAGCAGCAATTGCGGTATTGTGCCAAGTTTCATGCAGAACATGGGCTGTCCAAGCGTATCAATCTATATCTATGTAATGCACAGGATATTGATCGTTTACCTGATCCACAAGAGCTTTATAATCTGGTGATTATCCGTGGTGTCATTTCGCATTTTCCTAATTTGCTGTATGAAAAGACCATGCGTGCATTGTTCAAACGCATGGAGGTTGGTGGCCGGGTGATTATTTCTGACAATCTCTATAATGTGGATCTAGGCACCTATAAATCGGATACTCCTGACATCATCGATCGCCTCGCTTGTGGTAATCGTAAAGAGTCTGCTTATTTCAGACAAGTGTTAGAGGAAAGCGGTTTTATCATTAAGGATATGAGAGTATTGCCGTCTAATGCTGATGTAGTGCATTGGCTGCTGGATGTTAAGGCCAACATCGAACGAAATTTTCCTGAAGGTGTTAATGGTGCTTTAGAGGAGCTTCGTGTGTTAGCTGAAAATTTCTCGATCGGTCAGGTGAAAAACTATGTCTCGACCTATAGCGTTATCGCACAGAAACTTTAACAAGCAGCTTGGTTCTTAAAGCGTTAGTTGCACTTTTAGAATTGATCCGTGCATTTCTGAAATAGATAACGGAAACGTAGCTAAGGCCATCGGGGTAACCTCCCGATGGCCTTTAACATTTACCACCTGTGATCAAGCTACTGTGCCTAATTTTCTACCCTTCATAAAACGCAATCAGATGCACGCAACGTCATCTGCGTCGCGCTCATGCTGCACAATCCCCACGAAATAAAAGTAAACCTGACGTAACGCACTACACCGCACCCGCCTGCACGTTTTGGATCAAAAGAGGATCACGAAGATAATTACAATGCAATGATATTAAAGGAAAAATTCTATTTTACGTGAAAAAGAAGATCACGAAAGGAAGCCGTGTTTTATCATAGAAATCAGATAGAGCGCGGCTTTACAGGATATACAGAACTGAAATTATTTTATCCTTTTGCATTATGACAAGGAGAAAGTGAAAGTATTAAAGTGTGCTTAATTCATTAATAAGCGCAGGATTACGTTCAAGCATCTTAAGTAGTTTCAGTGATGAACCAGAAGGAATGCGGCGGTGCTGTTCCCAGCTTTGAATTAGAGATGCAGAAACGCCAACAGCTTCGGCAAATTCACTTTGTTTTAAGCCAAAGGTTTCACGTAAGTTTTTTACATCAGGCAGGCGATGGTAATGGATATTTTCATCAGAAACAGAAAGTTCGCCTTTTTCAATTGCTACCATCTGATTCATGCTTTCAACCAGATCGTTAAAAAGTTTTTTGTCCATAGTTTCTCCGCTGTATGAACATTGCCGCGTATCTGCGCGGTGTTAATTACTGTAATTTGTTACTGATGGCTTTAAGTACCTCTTTTTCTTTTGGAGTTAAGTCATCTTTTTTATTTTTAGGGTAAATCAAAAGGAGATAGAGCCTCCCAGTTTTGGTTATGGCATAGTAGATAATTCTTACTCCGCCACGTTTTCCTATCCTTTCTCGCTGCCAACGAATCTTTTTACATCCTCCAGTAGCGCTGATGGTACTACCCTGCTCGTGATTCTTTAGTAAGTGCTCCTGTAATAGCCTAAATTCATCATCGGTTAACAGTTCTGCTCGTTCTCTACTAAATACGGGAGTTTCAATAAAAACCAGATATTCCATAAAAAACATCCTTGCCTATATATGGAAATATGATATTCGTACATAGTACGATAGTCAAGATCAAATCGTACTGGAGACTAGATCTTAATGCACATAGAAAATTGTAGTTGATCTTCTGAAAACAATTTATTATCGTTTTATGCATGGGGACTCAAAACCTCAAGTAAGCGGTCAAAACCAACCCCGTTAGTGTTGGGTTTTTTATGCCTAATTTTTAATGGTAGCTATTCGGCTATCATCTCTCTGATTCAATGTCGGGAGGGCGACTAATACAACACCCGCAAGGGGAATAAGTCCGCGGTTTCTTACTGCCGTTTTGAGCCTCCCGACACCATATTCTTAAATGGTAAACCCAATTCTCAAAGAAAAGTAAGGAGTCAGCAATGGCTAGTCTATCCGTAACTCCATTTATTTTTGAAAATCAGCAAGTACGTACATTGATTAAAAATGGCAATCTTTGGTTTGTTGCACAAGATGTATGTGATGCTTTGAAAATCATAAACAGCCGCGAAGCTATCGCAAAACTTGATGATGATGAAAAGGATGTAGCTTTAAGTGACACCCTTGGTGGAAAGCAAAAAGTAAACATTATCAATGAATCAGGAATGTATTTTCTGACAATCCGATGTCGTGATGCCGTAAAGAAAGGAACTTTACCCCACCGTTTTTGTAAATGGGTTACTAGTGAAGTTTTACCTTCGATTAGAAAGACCGGTAGCTATATAGGCAGGGAGAAGAGTATTTCACTAAGTCAGCTCATTATTTGTCCTTATTGTCAGAAACCAGCCAATGTTTTAAGTACAGAAAAATTGCATAGACACAGAATTGAAGTCTTGGCAATTTGTGATTCTATTCGGTGTCCAGAACAAGCTTTTAAATTTGATCTATGTTTCTCGCATTATCTTCAAGAAGAAGCAGGAATAAGGGTAGAAAAAGTGATAATGTTAAGATGATGTTAAAAGGTTGATAAATAGCCTAACTTTCTGCTCAGAAATTGAAGCTGGCTAGTGTGTTTTCATCTGGGTAATGGCTTTATGAAAAAATCTCTGTCGCCATTTTGTCGCCACTGACTACCAGAAACAAAAAAGCCACTCTTGTTTGAGTGGCCTAATGCACTGATTTATCAGCGAAAATCTGGTGGCCCCTACTGGACTTGAACCAGTGACCAAGCGATTATGAGTCGCCTGCTCTAACCAACTGAGCTAAGGGGCCGTTGGATGGGAAGGATTATACGTACAGTTTTGCTTGCGGTCTAGCTTTGCAAACTCGTATGATCACTTTGTATACAAAATTAAGTTTTTATTAAGTAGTAGAAGGGGATAGCGGTATATATTGGTTGTTTTTATGGCTTATTTAACGTTTTTATAAATCATTGGATTAATTTTTAATAAGATCTTTGGCGTTATCGGGTCATATTATTATCCCGATGATCAATATATTTTTATATGTGATTATATTAATCATCTCCCTTTATAAAAAACAAAAGCGTCCGCCGAAGCAGACGCTTTTCAGTTAGCATGACTTAAAATTGTTGATTATTCATCAAGGAAGCTACGGAGCACTTCAGAACGACTTGGGTGACGCAGTTTACGCAATGCTTTCGCTTCGATCTGACGGATACGTTCACGGGTGACATCGAACTGTTTGCCGACTTCTTCCAGTGTATGGTCAGTATTCATATCGATACCGAAACGCATACGCAGTACTTTTGCCTCACGAGCAGTCAGGCCCGCCAGGACATCGTGGGTGGCTGAACGCAGGCTTTCTGAAGTTGCAGAATCCAGCGGCAGTTCCAGCGTTGTATCTTCAATAAAATCACCTAAATGTGAATCTTCATCATCACCAATCGGGGTTTCCATTGAGATAGGTTCTTTGGCGATTTTCAGTACTTTACGGATTTTATCTTCCGGCATTAACATCCGTTCTGCCAATTCTTCCGGTGTTGGTTCACGTCCCATTTCCTGCAACATCTGACGGGAAATACGGTTGAGTTTGTTGATTGTTTCAATCATATGAACGGGAATACGAATGGTACGTGCCTGGTCGGCGATTGAACGTGTAATCGCCTGACGTATCCACCATGTAGCGTAAGTTGAGAACTTGTAACCACGACGGTATTCAAATTTATCAACCGCTTTCATCAGACCGATATTACCTTCTTGGATCAGATCCAAGAATTGCAGACCACGGTTGGTATATTTTTTGGCGATTGAAATAACCAAACGTAAGTTGGCTTCAACCATCTCTTTTTTCGCACGGCGAGCTTTTGCTTCACCGATGGACATCCGGCGGTTGATATCTTTCACCTGTTCAATGGTTAAACCGGTTTCTTCTTCAATCTGACGAAGTCTGTTCAGACTACGTTGTACTTCTTCTTCAACTTCAAGTAATTTTTCAGACCACGGTTTGTTCATTGCTTTTGCAGCAGTGAACCAAATGTCACTGGTTTCATTACCGGAGAACAGAGTGATGAAGTTTTTCTTCGGCATTTTGCACTGCTCAACACACATTTTCATGATTTGACGTTCTTGAAGACGAACGCGATCCATCATAGAACGCATGTTGTTGACCAGATAATCAAACTGTTTTGGCACCAGACGGAACTGTTTGAAAACTTCTGAGAGCATTAAGATTTCAGCAGCCGCATTTGGATGGTTACGGCCATTTTTCTTAATTTCCTTACGGGTGATCTCATACTGTTCTTGCAGTTCCCGGAATTTCTGGCGAGCTAATTCCGGATCGATGCTGTTGTCATCATCACTATCGCTATCTTCGTCACTGTCTTCACTTTCGTCGTCTTCATCATCATCAAGTTCTTCCTGTGGGAGCTCAGAACCAACGTGAGTAGCGGTAGGTGCGAGGTCTTCTTCTGCGTTCGGGTCGACAAAACCGGTAATAAGATCTGACAGGCGGGCTTCACCTGCTTCTACACGATTATACTGTTCCAGTAAATAGGTGATTGCCTCAGGATATTCAGCAACAGAGCACTGTACCTGATTGATGCCATCTTCAATGCGTTTAGCAATGTCGATTTCACCTTCCCGGGTCAATAACTCAACGGTACCCATTTCACGCATGTACATACGTACTGGGTCGGTGGTACGACCGATTTCAGATTCAACGCTAGACAGGACTTGCGCAGCAGCTTCCACAGCGTCTTCATCTGTGTCGTTAGTGGTTTCTGCTAGCATCAGATCATCGGCATCAGGTGCTTCTTCCATTACCTGAATGCCCATGTCATTGATCATCTGGATGATATCTTCGATCTGATCGGAGTCGACGATATCTTCCGGCAGATGGTCATTGACCTCAGCATAGGTCAGATAGCCTTGCTCCTTACCACGGGTGACAAGTAGCTTTAGCTGTGACTGCGGGTTTTGCTCCATAAGACGGTATCCACACTTCAGAGTATTTGGGTTGGTGTCGGTCGGCGAAACTAATCTGCCAACAATAACTTTCAGGGGCGTTTTCGTTGTATTGCCGCTGCCCACTTATCGCGGCAAAATGTAGGGTTATTTCCCTACCTAATGCGGCATTTAAGCCGTGAATTCAGTGTTTACTTTCTGGCACGGGATTCATTAATCAAGCGAACTTCTTCGCGTTCTTCCGGTGTCAGGCCTTCGGTTCTTGCCCTGGCGATAAGAATATCTAAACGTTCTTCCAACGCTGAATCAACGAGATGATCCAACGCGTCACGAAATGTATTTTCTGCTATTTCTTCTACTTGTATATCGTTCCATGCAGCTAATTTTTCAAGTTGTTTACTAAATTTATTATCACGATATTGTTCTAGCAGCTGTCCAGTTGTCAGCCCTGGCTGAGTAAGACAAACCTCTACAAGCTCTATAAACAATGACAAGCCTGCAATTTTGGCCTGCATAATTCCCTGCAACGGGGGAACTAAAGCCGCTAAGTGTGGGTTTTGTACCAACAGTCCTATAAGTATACGCATAGTTGTCGGTTTTAGCTGCGGCATCTGATAATTATTCCCACTTTCCAAACGCTGTGGTAATAAACGTTCCAACTGCACTGCATCGGGAATACCTAACATATTGCCGAGTTCTTGCCTCATATAGAGGCGCAGAGTTTCCCCTGGAATCTGGTTAATCAATGGTACCGATAGTGAACTGAGTTTTGTTTTCCCTTCAGGATTACTCAAATCAACTTGTGGCAATAACGATTCGAATAGAAATTCAGACAATGTGTGAGATTGCCCCATTCTTTGTTCAAATGCTTCACGGCCTTCTTTACGAACTAGTGAATCAGGATCTTCGCCATCAGGCAAAAACATAAAACGTAACTGCCTACCATCATTAAGATAAGGCAGTGCTGTTTCCAATGCTCGCCATGCTGCGTCACGCCCCGCTCTGTCGCCATCGTAACAACAGATAATGTTGTCAGTAGCACGGAAAAGTAACTGAATATGTTCCGATGTCGTCGAAGTACCTAACGAGGCAACGGCATAATCAATACCAAATTGTGCCAGAGCCACCACATCCATATAACCTTCAACCACTAATAACCGTGAAAGGTCACTGTGATTTTGTTGCGCTTCATAGAGGCCGTATAGCTGGCGACCTTTATGGAAAATTTCAGTTTCTGGTGAGTTGAGATATTTTGGGAGTGCATCTCCCAGAACCCGTCCACCAAATGCAATCACGCGCCCCCTACGGTCACGGATTGGAAACATGACTCGTTCACGGAAACGGTCGTATGTACGGCCATTATCATTAGATACCAGCATACCGGCGTCATTTAACTGTTGACGATCTTCCGTGCTGCGGGCAAACCGTTTCAAAGCGTTATCCCAGCCTGCGGGAGCGAAGCCAATTGAGAAACGGTGGATAATCTCTTCACTAAGTCCACGTTGAGCCAGGTATTGCCGGGCTTGTTGTGCAGCGGAGCTATTTAGTGAATTCTGATAGAAGCTGTTAAGCTTATCCATCAGCTGATAAAGATTTTGTCTTTGGTGGCGTTCTATTTGACTGCTGCCGGAGCCTGCTTCATAAGGGACTTCCAGCCCATGCATCGCGGCCAATTCTTCAATAGATTCGACAAACTCAAGTCTATCGTAATTCATCAGAAAATCGATAGCGTTGCCGTGAGCGCCACAACCAAAACAATGATAAAACTGCTTATCGCCATTAACAGTAAATGAAGGTGTCTTTTCATTATGAAACGGACAGCACGCGTGGTGATTTTTACCCTGTTTTTTAAGTGGCACACGAACATCGATCAGGTCGATAATATCGGTACGAGCTAATAAATCATTGATAAATGCGCGCGGAATTCGTCCAGCCATAAGCCCTTTTTACGCCTGTTGATGAACGACAATAAGCCGCGCTCCCTTTCGGAAAGCACGGCCTTTATCTGCAACTACTGTTGTCTGCAAATTCAATCACTATGCGGATCAACCGCAAGGATTAGTACAGACGAGTGCGGCGTGCGTTTTCACGAGCCAGCTTTTTAGCGTGACGTTTTACAGCAGAAGCTTTAGCGCGTTTACGTTCAGTCGTTGGTTTTTCATAGAATTCACGACGGCGAACTTCTGCTAACACACCTGCTTTTTCGCAGGAACGCTTAAAGCGACGCAGTGCTACGTCGAATGGCTCGTTTTCACGTACTTTAATTACCGGCATGTGCCTCTCACCTCAATAGAAATCGGTCTTGCTGGCGTGGGATGCCAGCCATCTTAAAATGGTGCGGAATTTTACTTCAATGAACATGGCTTTGTAAAGCGCCGAAGCAAATTGAAACAACAACATTACAATGGTGACTTGCAGCGAAATTTGCCAGTCAGTTCCGTAAATATTGATGATAACCACACAGGGATTTTACGTAGGGCGCTGATTATAGACTAAACAGTAAAAATAGTCAGCATGTAAACCGCGCAAATTATCTTATTAATGATAAACTGATTCTCTTCTGTGGAATATAGGTAGTGTAATGCGAGTTTTAGGTATAGAAACGTCTTGCGATGAAACCGGAATCGCAATTTATGACGATCAAGCCGGTTTATTAGCGAATCAATTATACAGTCAGATTAAATTGCACGCTGATTACGGCGGTGTTGTGCCTGAACTGGCTTCACGTGACCATATCCGCAAAACAGTTCCCTTAATTCAGGCTGCTTTGAAAGAGGCAGGATTAACCCGTAAAGATATTGATGCAGTGGCTTATACCGCAGGTCCTGGTCTGGTTGGTGCATTATTGGTGGGGGCGACTATTGGCCGTTCTCTGGCATTTGCCTGGGATGTTCCTGCGATTCCTGTTCATCATATGGAGGGGCATTTATTGGCTCCGATGCTGGAAGATAATAGCCCTGAATTCCCGTTTGTGGCTTTGCTTGTGTCCGGTGGTCATACTCAGCTTATTAGCGTAACCGGTATTGGTGAATATGAGCTGCTTGGTGAATCGATAGATGACGCCGCAGGTGAAGCATTCGATAAAACAGCTAAATTACTTGGCCTGGATTATCCGGGAGGTCCGTTACTCTCCAATATGGCGCAGAAAGGGGAAGCCGGGCGTTTTGTGTTTCCTCGTCCGATGACAGATCGCCCTGGGTTAGATTTCAGTTTTTCGGGGCTGAAAACTTTCGCATCTAATACGATTCGCAACAACAGTGATGATGAACAGACCAGAGCAGATATTGCCCACGCTTTTGAAGATGCGGTTGTTGATACATTAGCGATTAAATGTAAAAGGGCGCTTGAACAGACCGGGTTCAAGCGGCTGGTAATGGCCGGTGGCGTCAGCGCCAACTTCACATTGCGTACCAGAATGAAAGAGGTCATGGCAAAATTGGGCGGCGAAGTATTTTATGCGCGTCCTGAATTCTGTACAGATAACGGCGCTATGATTGCGCTTGCCGGTATGATCCGCCTGAAAGGCGGAGTCAGCGACGCTCTTGGCGTAACGGTTAAAGCCCGCTGGCCACTGTCTGAATTACCTGCATTATAAATCTTTTATACAGTGAAAATAGAAAACCAGTCACTCAATCAGTAGCTGGTTTTTTATTTGGCAATATTATTAATCTTCTTTTCCTTGCTCTGCCTGAATTTTTTCTTCCTCAGTCATCTCTTTTTTCTTTTTGAGCTTGTTCCAGATACGACTTTCCTGGCCGCGCCACAGGCGTTGGATATTATCATGGTGACGGAGCAGTACCAGACAGCAGAGCATGGCAACCGGAAAAGTAAATTCAGGTTTAAACCACCAGACATAGAAAGGGGCTATCAAGGCGCTGACAATTGCGCCTAGAGAGGAATAACCACTCAGTAATACTGTCAACAGCCAGGTACCTGTCATCAAACCCATCAGATCCCAGCCAATTGCGGCAATAGCACCAAAAGCAGTTGCTACTCCCTTACCGCCTTTAAAATGGAAAAAGATCGGATAAATATGGCCGAGACAAGCAGCTATTGCCGTAATTCCCAGATAAAAAGGGGGAACATTAAGCTGATAAGCCAGCCAGACTGGGACCATACCTTTCAGAACATCACAAATCAGTACCACTGCCGCAGTACTACGGCCACCAATCCGCAATACATTTGTCGCTCCTGGGTTACCTGAACCATGTTGGCGGGGATCCGGCAGCCCAGCCAGACGACAGATAAGTATTGCGCTGGAGATTGAACCGCAAAGATACGCGAAGATAATCATGCCAAGCGCGATAGCACTCATAATGTCTCTCCAATAATAATGGTCGTTTTCTTAGCCTAGTCATGGATAATACGCATATTTAGTCGGAAGTGGTATCCGACAAGTTGAAAAACAGGAAAGCGACGTGATGGATATCGTATTTATTGAGGAATTAGCTGTCATCACCACCATTGGTGTTTACGATTGGGAACAGACCATTAAACAGAAGTTAGTGTTCGATATCGAAATGGGATGGGATAATAAACGCGCATCTTCCAGCGATAATATCGAACATTGCCTGGATTACGCCGAAGTTAGCGAAGCGATTATCAACCACGTAGAAAATCAGAATTTTGCTCTGGTTGAAAGAGTAGCGGAAGAGGTGGCTGATCTGCTATTAGACCGCTTTAATTCGCCATGGGTACGGATAAAAGTCACTAAGCCGGGGGCGGTGGCACAGGCTCGTCAGGTCGGTGTTATTATTGAGAGAAAAAAATAATCCGATCAGAAGTGAATTCAGTTGTCATATTATTGTCATTATTCTTGCATAGGCTGGTATGCATCATTGCCAGGCGTGATAATTATGTCAATTGATTAATGGCAATGGAAAAATGGTAGCTGGATCCATCTGTGCTACCTGTTTTGGAGATTTGTTTAATGGAGTGAGATCTCTCTATATGACTGACTTTTCTACCTTGTTTCATGCATTTATTCTTGGTGTTGTTGAAGGGCTGACTGAGTTTCTTCCTGTTTCTTCAACGGGTCATATGATCATCATCGGTCATTTGTTGGGGTTTACCGGCGATAAAGCTGAAACATTTGAAGTTATTATCCAGCTTGGATCGATTCTTGCGGTGGTAGTGGTATTTTGGCGTCGTTTGTTTGGGTTAATTGGTATTCACTTTGGTGAAGTTCCTCACGAAGGTAAAACCAACGGTAAGCTGAAACTGAGCCACATTCTTTTGGCGATGTTACCTGCGGTGACACTTGGGTTACTGTTTCACGATACTATTAAATCATTGTTTAACCCACAGAGTGTTATGTACGCCTTGATTATTGGTGGTGTGTTACTGATTACCGCAGAAATTCTGAAACCTAAAACACCGAAAGCAGAAGGGCTGGATGATATTACTTATCGTCAGGCTTTTATGATTGGTTGCTTCCAGTGTCTGGCATTGTGGCCGGGATTCTCTCGTTCAGGCGCGACAATTTCGGGTGGAATGCTAATGGGGGTTAACCGTTATACCGCATCAGAGTTCTCGTTTATTCTGGCGGTACCGATGATGATGGGGGCGAGTGGGCTGGATTTATATAAAAGCCTGCATTTTTTGACCGTTTCTGATATCCCAATGTTTGCTGTCGGTTTTATTACTGCATTTATTGTCGCATTGATCGCAATTAAAACCTTCCTGGCATTGATTAAACGTATGTCTTTCATCCCATTTGCTATCTACCGCTTTATTGTCGCCGCCGCTGTTTACTGGGTATTTATGTAGTGAATGATTCCCCTGATATCGATTTAATTCAGATATCATCCAACGTTTGATATCAGGGGATGCACCGAATATTTGATCTTTCAGACAACAATACTAATCTTGTTGTTGCTTCCATTCAGCCAACGCTTGCTGACGCTGGCGTCGCAACTCATCACCAATATCCGCACCACGCAAGCCGCTGTCTACAATACTTTTCACCTGGACTTGGCTGGCAACCTTAAATGCCTGTTGCAGATAATGACCTTGTGGATAGGGGGTATCTTCAAAACCGGTACGACCCCGCGCATCTGCTTCACTGGTGATAATCAACTGATCTATTCGCTGAGGTTTACGCCACGCATCAACAGAATCAAACAACTTAAGCAATGTTTTTGGCCGCAATTGATCGACGGTATGCACTAAGTCATGATATTGAGCGACCAGTTTTGCCAGATCACGGGCAGAATTAGGCACACGCAGACGTTGGCACAATTGATCGACTAACTTAACGCCTGCTGGCCCATGTCCATAATGATGAGGCCACTGTTCCGGCGGTGTCAATCCTTTGCCAAGATCATGGCATAGAGCAGCAAAACGGCTATCTACTTCATCTGTCAGCTCAGCGACAACTTTCAACACCATCAATGTGTGAATACCGGTATCAATCTCAGGATGCCACTTTTCCGGTGCGGGAACGCCAAACAGATTATCAATTTCAGGAAACAGTACCGCCAATGCACCACAATCACGTAAAACCTGAAAAAAAACTTGCGGTGAATGGGTGGAAAGGGCTTTTTCTGTCTCTTTCCAGACACGCTCTGGTGTGAGTGCTGATAACTCTCCGTTGGTTGCCATTTTTGACATTAACGTTAATGTCTCTGGTGCGATGGTAAATCCCAAATGGGCGAAACGGGCGGCAAAACGGGCGACTCGTAATACTCTCAGTGGATCTTCTGAGAATGCATTGGAAACATGGCGTAAAATACGATTATTTAAATCATCAACCCCACGGTAAGGATCGACAAGCTCGCCTTCGACTGTTTGAGCAATCGCGTTAATGGTCAGATCACGGCGTAGCAAATCATCTTCCAGTGTGACATCCGGCGCGGCATAACAGGTAAAACCCGTATATCCCGAACCGGATTTTCTCTCAGTGCGTGCCAGCGCGTACTCTTCATGATTTTTGGGATGCAGGAACACCGGAAAATCTCTGCCAACTTGCTGATATCCTTGAGACAATAGTTCTTCTGGAGTCCCACCAACAACAACCCAATCCCGTTCTTTCACCGGAAGGTTTAGCAGGCGGTCGCGTACTGCACCGCCAACCAGATAGATTCTCACCTGAATATTCCTTAAATTAACTCATCCAACGGTCATTACGTTTACGACGCGGAACCATGTGTGGCAGTAACAGCCCTAAAATTAAACCTGCACCTGCAACACCACCGCCGTACATAAACCATTGCAGAATGATATTGCGTTGTTTGTCATCAAGTTGCAGATTCGCAGCATCGAGTTTTTTCTCTGCCACAATCAGTTTACTTTTCAAGTGTTCATTTTCTTTTTTCAGTCCTGCAATAACGTCATCGCTGTTTGCAACTTTTTGTTGCATATCGGCAGTACGCTGATTCCAGCTATTGTCTATATTGGCTAACTTATCCGTCAATATCTTGATTTCCTGCGCCATCTCCGGGAGGCGGGTGCGCAAGCTCGGTTTATCACTGAGTTGGTTAACGGGCAGCCAGACAAGACGGCCTTTATCATCCTTCACCTGAGCGTAATTACTGTCTTGGTTGATGCTTATCAATGTGACTGCATCACCGGCATTCAGTGTGCCGGCAATACGATATTTGTTACCCGGCCCAGCGTGTGTGTAGGTAGATAACTCATCAGATACATAGCGCTTTTCTTCCGCGTGGGTAGTAAGCGAAAAGCTCAGGCTGAATAGCGCTGTAAGAAGTAAATGTAATTTTCGCATTGTCATTTCAACTATTCTTTATCTATGGTGAGTTTAGAGCTTGATAGTAAAGAGTTAAGTTTGCTAGAGCAAACAGTAAACCGAAATAGGAACTATCTTAACGGGTCGAATACGGGGTTTACTGGTTGTTTGTTTAACAGCACGTGTTTTGCCAATTACTATCATAACTTTCAGCAAAGAGAAAATGTTAATTTTCTCATTGAGCAAGATCTTGATCAGGACGGGGAAGAGGCTGTTGGTTTTAACGTAATGACGTACTGAGTTAAAGGTTTATCGATGTGGTGTAAAGCCGTCATAATTTACAGATTCTCGGTTCTGGATTCAACAGAGGGTATGGAAGAAGAGGGGCCGCTGTGCAAATAACTTCAGCATTAATAAAACTATTTTTATGATGTTCGACAAAAGACTGGAAGCATTTGTGGACAATCAACTTGGCCTGATAGCAGAAGGAGTAGCGTTGTCAGACAACTTATTGGGATAGTAACCCATTGAAGATTATTAAATTTATCATAATACACCACTTTAATGGATGGAAGGTTTGGCTAAATTCAACAATGATATTGTGCATATTGTGCTTTCTGCAATGTCAATCTTATTTAATGTTGTTAACTTGACATCAACATTAATAGATCCTAATTTTAAAAAACCATTACAAAATAGAGTAGTGGGATGGGACATAAAATTTATTTTTAGAAAATTTTATGTTGTGAAATTAATTAAAATTATACGAGTTAACTGGAGTAAGATATGAGTAACTCTTCGTTTTCTGTATCACGTAGTGTTGAAAAAAATACAGGTATTACTAGTTTTTCTGTAGCTCGTAGTGTACAGAAAAATATGCAGGTTATGAATTATTCTGTAGGGCGTAGTGTGCAGAAGAATGTGAATATCTTTAAATTATAAATTATCACGACAAGCGTTTAAATGAATTTGGATTGTATGAAGATTCAAGTGGTTTCATTTATTCAATTGTCAGGTATAGACTGGAAAATAACATAGGATCTTACCGGTCCTATGTTATGAATAATTATCAAGATAAAGCAGGTATACATTTTGTTACGAGGGTTGTAAGAATGATTTTATATCCGGCTTTAGATTTAAAAAAGAAAGTTAAAATCAGAAGTGGTACATCTACGCTGCTTGTTTCTGACGATGAAATAGTCCTCATGGAAGATACTACCTTTGGTGCTCATTATCAGGATATGAAGCTTGTTTATGTTTCCAGGGTTAATGAAGAGAACAACAGCATTACGTTTTGTTTCTATCAGAAAAATAAAAAAGGTGAAAGGAGTGATGATTCTTTGGAGTGCTCAAATGCTGCGGTTGCTTCCTACTTATATTCTATGTTGAAAGGTAAAAATATAAATAAAAACAGAAATTGTATTATCACTAATCAGATAATAAATTCTTCATGGATATTAAAATACATCAATAAAAATAAAGAAGGGCATTTGGTTTCAATATCAAGATATTTATTGAAAGATACGATAAAAGAACATCATGTTTATCATGGTAATGATCTTTATGATGATGTTGAAAACGTAAGGGTAGATATTATATCGAGCAATAAAATATGCTTAATTGATATTAGCAGCTTATTATCTGAAACTCATTGCCTGAAAAGATCGAAAGAAATTTTGCTACGTCTGTCAGCCGATAAATTAGGTTATAAGATTATAGCATTCTCATGTGAAGACAACATATTACATTGCCTTCTTTGTTACAATGGGGATTTTCATCGATCATTTCCAGTGAGTAGTCTATATATTATGTGCTGTTATTTAGAATACTTCGGCGGAGGGAAATTAGAAAGAAAGATATATATATGTAGAAACATGGAATCACATATTGAGCTTCCTTTTGAGCTGAGAGAAGAAGGTATAGAAACTCTGTTCAGCTCACAAATTTCAACTAATATTTTAGAGGATGAGTAATATGGAAGGTGTAGGTTATTTTTTACACTTTCATCAAGACTATATAGACTTTGATGAAAAATTTGCAGCGTGTGGTGGGAGATCGGATGCCTATGAGGTATTGGCTCTTCATTTTAATACGGAAGTGGAAAGCTTAAAACGTTTTGTAAAATGGAAAAACAAACCTTTTTGTCTGCATACTGCCGTAATGGATTTAGGGCGAGATTCTGATGCGGTTAGGCCCGGATTACGAATGCTGAAAGAACAGGTCGACGCTATAGAACCGTATTCTGTGACAGAACACCATGCCATCTTAAATGCGCCGGGAGGTGATGAGTTTGGTATCTTCTTTCCTCCCGCAGAATTACCGGAACAAAAAAAGAGAATTGTGTCGAATATCAGGGCACTACAATCAGAATTACCCGCAAAGATATTGATTGAGAACCCAATTTTATCCTATGGGCTGAAAAGCATCTGCATAAAAGACAGGGTGAATTTCTTTAATCAAACGGTTAAAGAGTCCGGCGCGAGAATGCATTTGAGCCTTTCAAATATTGCATATAGCAATAAATATGGCGTAGATATCGATCCTGATGAATATTTGTCGTATATAGATTTTTCCATGGTTGATCAAATTCATATGTATGTGAACAACCAACAGCAAATGAAAAATGCACCTAAAGAATATCTTGAAAGTGATATTTGGTTGAAAAGCAGCTTGGAGCAAGTGGTGAAATACCAGAATATCCGGCCGCTTATTTTCTTTGAGCTAGAGGCGGTTACCCCACAGTTGGCTGAGCCAGAATATCTGCGGGATACGATTGAATGGGCTAGAAGTCTTCTTGCCTGAAATTCTCATTCATTGGAGGTGGCATTATGTTAGCAGACGTGCAAAATATCATGGCTAAAATGATTCGGGATAAGGAATTTTTAAAGCAAGTTATTGACAGTGAATATGCTGTTTTGAATGATTTCTCCTTATCATCAGAAGAAATTTTTTATCTGAGGGATCTGGATCTTAACAGCATTGCTAAACTCAGTTTTCAGGTAAAAGAAGAGCGGATTGTGCGTCGGGACGGGGAGTTTGGGCTTTTTATACAGGAAATAAAAAAATATCTCGATTATGACAACTATGCTCTGCGTTTTACCGAATTCTATAAAACCGGCTCGGTAAATAAACTTTTTGATGCGAAACAATACTATCATTATTTTTCTAATATATTGCTGCGTTACAATTATCCTGGTTATCTGTTTGAATTGCTTAATTTTTGCTATAAAAATACCTGTATCTGTTGGGTTAACTATAATGAACCGGCAGTGGAGTACATAGAAAATTTATCGGTGAATGATAAGTTGGTGTTGTCGCAGCATCGTGATGTTATCAGGGTTAGATCCTCGTTAAAGGATTATCTGAATATTATTTTTTCAGAGGGTGAGGGGTCGGTAAGAATATTAATCGTTAAACATCCTCATATTCCAAAAACGACTTCTTTCACTAAATTGACAGAGGGTGATATTTTGTCTTGTTTGATAGAGAATGATAATGAGGCAACGTTATTGCAGCTCATTGAGAAGTTTGGTATTTCATACATCAAGGATAGCATTGAAGATCTCAACGATAAAATTGAGCAGGGATTTATAAAATATATCCCGAATAGGAAGTAGTTATGGTTTTTATTAAAGATAATAACCTGAGATCTCTATTTTCATCAGTGACAACTTCAGCCATTGGTGACTGGATATTTCAGGTTTCTATATTGCTCTATATTTATCACTCGACAAAATCGGGGTTGATGGTTAGCTTTTTTATTTTGTCTTCCGCTTTGCCGGGATTGATTTTTTCGCCGTTTATTGTGCGATTCCTAAATGGAATCAGTAATAAAATGGCTATGATTTATGGAGATATATTGCGAGCTATTTTGATTCTTTGCATGCTACCGGCGTTGCAGTCGATTTATTATATTTTTTTGATTAATGTGCTAATTGGTATTGTTAGCACAGCATTCAGAACCGCTTATATCAGAAAGGTTACTGAGCTGTATGACGCCAATGCCAGGAGTAAAGTTAATGCGATTTTAAATAGTGGATCTTTTATTGCCATGGGTTTGGGATCAGTGATAGGTGCTCTTTTACTCAATAGCTTTTCTGTTGAAACCGCGCTTATTGTTAACGCAATGAGCTATATAATCTCATGCTTGTTTTTGGTTGGAATAAGCAGTGATTCAGAACTGCTTCATGAGAAAATAAAGAAAAAAGTCACCATCAATGAGATAATTTATAAACTTTTTTATGAGGTTAAGCGGAGTCCTATACTGAGTGCTATTATTATTTTGGGGTTGAGTTGGGGAGTAGTGGGAGGTGCATTGAACGTCCTGTTACCTGTGATATTTATGAGTGATGAAACGGGAGTAAAATTACTGAGTACTTTTTATATGGTGCAGGCAGTCTCCATGCTGGCTGGTTGTATTATTGTTTATAATATTAAGTTTGATGGGGAAAAAAGATCTGCTTTTATCTTATTTATCATCGCTTATTTTTTTCAAGCTGTATTTTTTTCGGCGGCGTTGTTTATCAACAATATCTATCTGGCATTTGTCTTTATATTCTTTATGCGGCTGTGTGGCGGGATTATCATTCCATTGGATATGACGCTTATACAAAATAATAGTAGTGAGATGAATTTACCATTGGTTTATAACATTCATAGTCTAAGTTATACCAGCTTTTATCAATTATCGGTGCTGATTGTTGGGCTGATGATCGACGTTTTTAATATTGATATAACTAAGAATATTATCGGATTAACATCGCTAATCGTGATATCGATTATCTGTCTGATATCTTACATATCCATGACGAAAAAAGCGGTTTCTGATTCTGAGGTGGTGTGAGATGAATAAAGCATTGGCATTGATTACTCGTTTGATGGAAAAATTTAATCAGGAATATACTGAGTTACTGGGTGATATTCATTCTATTAAGGATGAAATGTTAGCTGTGGATTTTGAGAACAAGTATCCGGTCTCGTTGATTAACTACCTTAATAGACAATCTTTGCTTTCATTGTTTATGGTACCTGTTGAATTTGGTGGAAGGAGAGCCAGTCTTAAATCGGCGGTTAGCTTGTTACCCTATCTCTCTTATTATTCTGTCAATCTTGCATCACTGTATATGTTCCATTTTCAATGTACAGCTCGGCTTAATAATTATGCTGGTGAGAGCCTTTACCGGGAAATTGCGCAGAATATTCATCACAGCGGGCGTTTGATGTCTTCTTCCTGGAGTGAGGGAGAACAGAATCCAGCATCGGTTCTCAATACTTTAGGTAATAATGTTTTAATATCAGGAAATAAATATATCTCAACTGGGGTCTCCGAATCCTGTTATCTGCATGTGATCGTTAATGATAAGGAGTTTGGTGGAAAGTCGTTTATTTGTCTTCCCAACGTGTTTACCGAGACAAGGTTAAAACTGTTGCCTCTTGATCTGATTGGCTTTAAATCAGCAAAAAACTGTTCAATAGTATTTTCTTCCCTAAGTTGCGATAGTCGGTATTTTCTTGGCGGACGTGGGAATGGTGCCGATCTACAAATAAATAACCACGAATCTGGCATCAATCCGGGGTTATTAGCATTGGGTTTGCTTGCCAGATTGCTTGATATTCTGGAACAGGAGTATAAGTATATCTATGATAAAGATGTTTATAAAAAGATTGAGGATAAGTTTTATGCTTTTATCCGGGTTTTTGCATGTTTTCTCGATTCCGGGGAATATTTTGACCTGACTTGTAGCCTGAGTTTTAAATACTTATCTACAGCATTAGTTAGAGATTCGGTGTTAATTTTGCTCCCTTTCTTCGGACCATCGGTGCTGAAAGAAAGAAATGCTGTAAATAATATCATTCAAAATGCTCTGTTGCTCCAGTATATGGGGCCAGCTAACTATCAGATTGAAAATAAAATATCTTATGACCTTTTCTCTGATGGCCATTTTAAAATCAGTTA
The DNA here is from genome assembly GCF_042879375.1 of Photorhabdus sp. RM323S. Lineage (NCBI taxonomy): Bacteria > Pseudomonadati > Pseudomonadota > Gammaproteobacteria > Enterobacterales > Morganellaceae > Photorhabdus > Photorhabdus sp. RM323S. Next base: position 9,874 of record NZ_JBHFKZ010000021.1, on the reverse strand, counting down.
CGATTAGGAGACAAAATGTGCGGAATTGCCGGCTATTTTAATCTAACCCATGAAAAGATTTGGCTAGATAATCATGTCGTTTCTATTCTGAAAGATAGCATTAGCGATCGAGGTCCAGATTTTAAATCTGAAATGATAACGGAAAATTTTGGCATTTTTTTTAGTCAACTTTCTATCACTGGCAAAGGTCACCATGCATTACAACCTTATTCTAAGAATAAAATGCACGTTGTTTATAATGGTGAGATATATAATTTTATTCGTCTGGCAAAACAGTATACTCTATTCAATTTGGAAGAGGACAGCTGTGACGGTCAGATTCTTATTCCCCTGATAGCAAGAATGGGGCTGACCAAGGCACTACGTGAGCTGAATGGTGCCTTTGCTTTGGTAATGATAGAAGGTGATGCTATTTTCCTTGCCAGAGATATTCTTGGCAAAAAGCCTCTCTATTATCTGATTCAGGATGACGTTCTCTTTTTCTCTTCTAACGTTTCAGGACTAATGAGGATAAAAAGAGATATTGAATTGGATCTTAATGTGGTTGCAGATTTTTTTATATTTAAGTCATCTGGTTATGAATCCTGTTTTGTGAAGGGAATTTTTGAGGTGCCCACCGGGGGATTCTTATGCTTTGATCGCAATAAGAAAGATCATGATTTAATAAAATACCACGCTTTCAGTACTGAAAAGAAACAGGTTGAAGGTGAGGAAATTATGGTTTCGTTGATTGATGCAGTCTCTTTGAGATCACGTCATTCCCGCCCTATTGCTTCTCTGCTCAGCGGAGGGTTAGATTCTTCAATTATTAATTATTTATTAAAGTTGGATCATATTGAGTTTAATGCGTATACCATCGGCAGTGATGATGGTTATGAGTTTGATGAGATACCACTGGCAAAGGCTTTTGCCAGTCAATATGGAATTAGACATATTCCCTTATTGCTTAACGAACAGGAGATTCCTTCTTTATTAGAAGAATCTGTTTGGTATATGGAGCAACCGGTACAGGACCCTATTATTGTTAACTCCTTAGCTTTAGCTAAGGAAATTAATAAAAACCATCGCGTTTTAATAACCGGGGATGGAGCAGACGAGCTGTGGTATGGTTATTCGCGCTATAGTGATCTGATAAATACTGGTTGGTCAGCTTATTTGCGGTCACTTATGCTATTTACTCAAGATGAGATTCGGATTAAGTATTATGACATTGCACATTACTTTGGTAGCAATATTCCTCCAGCTGATATTGAGTCTGTTACATTGAAGGAAATGGAAATACGTTTTAAAAACTATCATCTTACTCGGATGGATAGAATATTTATGAAAAACGGCATTGAAACAAGAAGCCCATTTTTAGATCCGGCCCATATGCAGCTAGCTATTTCAGTTTCTTCCATAGATAAATTTCAGGATGGTATTGGTAAGTATCTGCTACGTAAAGTATTTTTACCTTATCTTGGCCATACCGTTAGTTACCGTAAAAAACAGCCATTTACTTTCCAATTTCACTTTATGAAAAATAAAGAAATCTTTAATTATTTTGCTTCGCCTTTATTTGATGGGAACTCGGTCGTACATGATTATCTTTTTCTTGATGATCTCAAAAGAAAATCTCTGCGAATAGAGGATTGGAATATACATGATTTTAATAAACTATGGTCTGTGAAAGTTTTTGATTTGTGGTATAGGAATGTTTATCAGGAGTGTTTATGATACAATACATTGAGTATTTTCCACTTAATAATAGTGGAAAAAATATATTTGTATACTTTGCACTTAATATAGAAGACAGTGAACCCTGCGGTTTAGGCCACGGATATACCAGTGTGAAGTTTTCACCTGATTTTAAAAATCACGCATGGAGAATGTATGGACTTTATGAAGGGGTATTTAATATTCTGGAAAGGTTTGCTGCTCACCAGATTCCGATAGCACTGTTACTTAATTCCAATATAGTCATTAAATATCCTTTGTTGGCAAAAGAACTTCAATCTTATAAGAATATCGAGATTGTAGCTCACGGAAAAACCAATACGGATTATTTTCATGAACTGACTTATCACCAGCAGCTTCATTATATTCGGCAAGTGAAGAACACATTGGAAGATTTTTTCAGCGTTTCTGTAAACGGCTGGTTATCTCCCTGGATTAACGGTAATGAATATACGCTTAAAGCGCTGTCTGAATCTGGTTTTCATTATACTCTGGATTGGTCTTGCTCAGATTTTCTTACTAAAATTACCTGTAATCATGGAACATTGATTTCTGTACCTTATAACGTTGAAGTTAACGATACTCCGTCGCTGTGCGCTAAAAGCCTGACTACCGCAGATTATTTTCAGTCGATGCGGGATTATATTGATGGGCTTTTGCTTATCGCAAATCAGAAATTGTCGCCGGTAGTTGCGTTTCCGTTACATACCCCTGTTATTGGCAGACCCCATCGTTTACGGTATTTAGAACAACAGCTATCCTTTTTCCGAAAGTTGCACAGAGAGAAAAATATTACGCTGACTTTACCTGGCGATATTGTTGCTTGCCATTAATGAGTAATGACGCCAACTTATAGAATCATGTAGTATTCTTGATTCAATGTCATTGCTCATTTGGGTAAGCCCCAATGTACTATTCACAGAAATGTTATGAATCAAATAATTGAACTACTCACTTCGCACCGTAGTGAACGCAGTTATCTCGACAAACCTATTCCTGAAGATATTCTGGCTAGTATTATTGAAGCTGCACATCTCGCACCGACGTCAATGAATTCACAGCAGGTGTCATTAGTGGTGATCCGTGATGTGCACCGCCGAGATAGGATTGCAGAATTGGCTGGTGGTCAGACATGGATCGCCCAGGCACCGGTATTTATTACCGTAGTACTGGATATGCATAAAACACGCCTCGGTATAGAGATGAGTGGTAAACAGCAGATCGCGCATCAAAGCATTGAAAGTCTAATTTCAGGCTCAACTGATGTCGGTATTGCATTAGGGGCTTTGATGACCGCAGCCCGTTCTCACGGTTTGGGTGTTGTGCCGATCGGGGGTATTCGTAATAATCCAAAGGCGCTGATTGATCTCCTGCAATTGCCGGAACTCACTTTCCCGGTGGCCGGTGTCGTGATTGGCTATGTTGATATTCCTGCACAGCAGAAACCGCGTTTGTCGCTCAACAGTTTCTGTCACGAAGAGCATTATCGTTGTGACGGATTACCGGAAGCGATTGAACAGTACAATAAAACGCTAATGACGTACTGGCATCATATCGGTCGCAGTGACGGTAGCAATTGGAGCATGAATACCGCCAGCTATTACCAAGATATTTATTACCCAAATGTGCTTCCTGCTATTCAGCAACAAGGCTTCAAATTGGATAAATAACTCAAATAAAATTGGGGGTTGCGGGGCAACGGAATGAAAAAGCCGTTGCCTCGAATGCAACTTGTTATTGGAGGCGGGTTGATGAAAATAGCGTCTAGTCGCAAAGAAAAGTGAAATCAGAGTAAGATAATAACCAAAGATTGCCATCAATGGTGCAGATATGAGTGTCGAAATTGAATTAAAACTTACCGCTAAACCACGAGCTATTCCTGTCATCCGTCAGCAATTATTGTTATTTCCTCATCACTACTTTGCGCCGCAAAAGTTGACCAATATCTATTTTGAAACGGCGGAGAACCAACTGCGCGGTCTTGATATGGGATTGCGTATCCGTGGTTTTGACGACCGGTATGAGATGACAATCAAAACAGCCGGGAAAGTGATCGGCGGGCTGCATCAGCGACCGGAATACAATGTGCCATTGTCAAAACCGGAACTGGCGTTGACATTGTTTCCTCCTCATATCTGGCCTGAAAACTGTGATGTAGAAGCGCTGCAATCTCGTTTAAATGCGTTATTCAGCACTGACTTTATGCGCGAGAAGTGGGTGGTTACTTACGGGCAAAGTGAGATTGAAGTTGTGCTTGATCAGGGAGAAATCATTGCAGCAGACGGCAAAGAGCCAATCTGTGAGTTTGAGCTGGAGCTGAAACAGGGAACTGTCATGGATGTATTAGCGTTGGCTGTTGAGTTGGCAAAGTCAGACGGCTTGCGACAGGGAAATAAAAGTAAAGCGGCTCGTGGTTATCAATTAGCTCAGGGGAAACCAAAGGCCGTTCTGACTTCTGTTCCGACAGAAATTGATATGCAGCAGTCATTACCTGCTGTACTTTCGTCAATATTGGCCCATTGGCAAGAGCAGGAAGAGTACTGGCTGGCAGGCTTGTCAGAAGGTCGGCATGGTTTGAAGCAAGTACTCACTTTAGTTCAGCGGATGATCGACTATGTTAATGAACCGGTAAGCAGGCCGGAACTGTTGGATAATCAATGGGTGGCTATTGACCAGACATTATCAGCAGCGGAAACAGTGGCTGAAACGCTGTGTTACAGCTCGAGCTATTTGCAATGTAAGTTAGCACTGACTATGTGGTTAGTTCGTCTCACTGCTTGAATAACAGGAATTCTCTATGTTGCCACTTTCGACCCCGCTTCTGGCTCAGTTACAGAGTGTGACCAAGCATTTTCAGGAACTGGCTTTGCGTGTTAAAGATCTTGCTCCTCATGAGCAGGCTGTGTTGTCACTGAGTGATTTTGTTGTTGATAATCTGCAAATTCACCCAGAATGGTTAACCGAAATCCGCCAGAATCCACCGCAAGCGCAGGAGTGGCATCAATACGCGGAATGGCTGCAACAGGGACTTTCATCAGTAGAGAATGAAAATACCCTGATGCGGGTTTTACGTCAGTTCCGTAACAAAATTTTGGTCAGAATCGCCTGGTTACAGGCGTTGCACCGCAGTACGACTCAGGAGACGTTGCAACAGCTCAGTATGTTGGCTGAAACGCTGATTATTGCTGCTCGTGACTGGTTGTATCCGCGTTGTTGTCAGGATTGGGGAACCCCTTGCAATGATCAGGGCGAACCACAACCCCTGTTAATTCTGGGCATGGGGAAACTTGGCGGTGGCGAGCTGAATTTCTCTTCCGATATTGATCTGATTTTTGCCTATCCTGAAAACGGTATTACCTGCGGTGGCCGCCGTGAAATGGACAACGCTCAGTTTTTTACCCGTTTGGGGCAGCGTCTTATCAAAGTGCTCGATCAGCAAACGGTGGATGGTTTTGTTTATCGGGTTGATATGCGTTTGCGCCCATTTGGCGACAGTGGTCCACTGGTATTCAGTTTTGCCGCATTGGAGGATTATTATCAGGAACAGGGACGTGATTGGGAGCGTTATGCGATGGTCAAAGCGCGAATTATGGGCGCTGGCAGCGAATCGTATTGTGACGAATTACGCCGGATGTTAAGGCCGTTTATCTTCCGCCGTTATATTGATTTCAGTGTGATTCAGTCTCTGAGAAACATGAAAGGGATGATTGAACGTGAAGTTCGTCGCCGTGGTTTGAAAGACAATATCAAATTGGGTGCGGGAGGTATCCGTGAAATTGAATTTATCACGCAAGTATTCCAGCTTATTCGTGGTGGCCGTGAGCTGTGTCTGCAATCTCCGGCGCTGTTACCCACGCTTCAAGTAATAGAAAAATTGGAACTTTTGTCGTCATCACAGGTAGAACAACTTGCTGACAGTTACCTCTTTTTGCGGCGGCTGGAAAATCTTTTACAGTCAATTGACGATCTGCAAACTCAGACGTTGCCGGAAGATGAACTGAACCGTTCACGGTTGACGTGGGGAATGGGATTTGAAAGCTGGGATGAGTTGATGATTGCATTGAACAGCAAGATGGGCGCTGTTCGGGTCATCTTCACGCAATTAATTGGTGATGACAGTGATAACAATGAAGAAGAAGCGGGTCATGTGCCATTTAAGAGTTTATGGCTGGAAAATCTCGAAAAAGAAGAGCTAATCATGCTAGCTCCTCATTTGGATGAATCAGTTGCACAGCAGATATTACATGTCATTGCTGTATTCCGTCAGGATGTGGGAAAAAGAACCATTGGCCCTCGCGGACGTGACGTCCTTGATCATCTGATGCCACGTTTGTTGGCAAAAGTTTGCTTGCGACAAGATACCAATACGGTGCTGGAGCGGGTTATTCCGCTGTTGTTGAGCATTGTCAGCCGCACAACTTATCTGGAACTGATGTTGGAATCAGAAGCCGTACTGACACACGTTATCCGGCTGTGTGCGGCTTCACCGATGATTGCCACTCAGCTTGCCCGCCACCCCTTGTTGCTGGATGAACTGCTTGATCCCCAATTTCTGAATAAACCCTTACCACTGACTGCCTATAAAGATGAGCTGCGGCAATATTTGTTACGGATACCAGAAGATGATGAAGAGCAGCAATTAGAGGCTCTTCGCCAGTTTAAACAGGCGCAATTACTGAGGATTGCGGCGGAGGATATCACCGGCGTGTTACCGGTGATGAAAGTGAGTGATCATCTGACTTATTTGGCCGAGGCAATTATTGAGGCGGTGGTTCAACAGGCGTGGGGACAAATGGCAAAACGCTATGGTATTCCATCACATCTGAATCAGCGGCAAGGGTTGGGATTTGCTGTAATTGGTTATGGCAAACTGGGGGGATGGGAACTGGGTTACGGCTCCGATCTTGACTTGGTTTTCCTGTTGGATTGCCCGATGGATGTCATGACTGATGGTGATCGATCGATTGATGCCCGGCAATTTTATTTGCGTCTTGCCCAACGCATTATGCACCTGTTCAGTGCCCGAACTTCCTCTGGTGTGTTGTATGACGTAGATGTCCGCTTGCGACCTTCGGGCGAATCAGGAATGTTAGTCAGTACCATCGGAGCGTTTGCTGATTATCAGCGGAATGACGCGTGGACTTGGGAACATCAGGCATTGGTCCGCGCCCGTATGGTCTTTGGCGATGAAAATTTGCATCAGGATTTTGAGCGGATACGCCACCAGACGTTATGCACGGACCGAGAACCGGCTTTATTACGTCAGCAAGTCAGGGAAATGCGGGAGAAGATGCATAAACATTTAGGCAGCGGCCATTCAGATCAATTTGATATTAAGGCTGATCCGGGTGGGATCACGGATATCGAATTTATTGCACAGTATCTGGTACTGCGTTACGCCTCTGAAAATGAACGCCTGACGCGCTGGTCGGATAATGTACGGATTTTTGAGTTAATGGCGGCTTATGGAATTATGGATGAAGATGAAGCCGCCGCGTTAACTCAGGCTTATGTCTCCATGCGTGATGAATTGCATCATTTGGCGTTACAGGTGTTTTCCAGCCGAGTACCCGCTGATTGTTTCCGAAAACAGCAGGAGCGGGTAGGTCATAGCTGGCAGCAATGGTTGGGTGAACAATAACGGGTTATAGCGGTTTGGTGCATGGATTTTACTGGCATTTTCCTGAGCTATGGTAATATTTATCACCAGTTAATATCTGATATTTGGAGTAGGGGATGAAAGTGACACTCCCGGATTTTCACCATGCGGGTGTTTTAGTCGTTGGTGATGTGATGTTAGACCGCTATTGGTATGGGCCAACCAGTCGGATTTCACCGGAAGCGCCGGTACCTGTAGTAAAAGTAAATACCATTGAGGAACGTCCGGGAGGGGCGGCCAACGTTGCTATGAATATAGCTGCTCTTGGGGCGAATTCACATTTGGTTGGTTTGACAGGGATTGATGACGCGGCGCGTGCACTGGATGAAAAACTGAGTAGTGTTAACGTGCGCTGTGATTTTGTTGCTGTGCCGACTCATCCGACAATTACCAAACTGCGGGTACTTTCCCGTAACCAGCAGTTAATCCGCTTGGATTTTGAAGAAGGTTTCGATAACGTCGATGAGCAACCGATACTTGAGCGCATTGAACAGGCGTTACCTCATATCGGCGCATTGATTTTATCTGACTACGCCAAAGGCGCGTTGAGCCGGGTCCAGAAAATGATCAAACTGGCGAACGATGCTAACGTGCCGGTGTTAATTGATCCGAAAGGGAGTGATTTTGAGCGTTATCGTGGTGCAACTTTACTCACGCCGAATTTGTCTGAATTTGAAGCGGTCGTGGGCCACTGCAAAGATGACGACGAATTGGTTGAGAAAGGCACTAAACTGGTTAAGGACTTAGATCTACAGGCATTACTGATCACCCGTTCTGAACAGGGGATGAGTTTGTTGAGCGTTGATCAGCCACCATTACATTTGCCAACACAGGCGCAGGAAGTGTTTGATGTTACTGGTGCCGGCGATACGGTGATTGGTGTGTTGGCAACAGCGATTGCGGCTGGAAGACCATTGCATGAAGCTTGTTTTCTGGCGAATGCCGCCGCGGGTGTTGTGGTTGGCAAATTGGGAACCTCGACGGTTTCGCCAATTGAGTTAGAGAATGCTGTTCGGGGCCGCGCTGAAACTGGTTTTGGTGTTATGAGTGAATTTCAGCTTAAACAGGCCATTGCTCATGCTCGTCAGCGTGGCGAAAAGATTGTGATGACCAATGGTTGTTTCGACATTCTGCATGCTGGTCATGTTTCTTATTTGGAGAATGCTCGTAAACTGGGTGATCGGCTAATTGTTGCTGTTAACAGTGATGTTTCAACCAAGCGGCTGAAAGGTGAGACTCGCCCTGTTAATCCACAAGAACAGCGAATGATTGTGTTATCTGCACTGGGAGCTGTGGATTGGGTTGTTCTGTTTGAAGAGGACACACCGCAGCGATTGATTGCCGATGTTTTGCCGGATGTATTGGTGAAAGGAGGTGATTATCAGCCTGAGGAGATCGCTGGCAGTGAAGAAGTTTGGGCGGCGGGTGGTGAAGTCAAAGTGCTGAACTTTGAAAAGGGTATTTCAACAACCAACATCATCAAGGCGATTAAAAAGCAGTGAATGACTTGTTATAAAACAGAGCTTGCTGGGAAATAAAGTACTGGCCAGAGTATGCCGATTGGAGTGAAAAAGAGGACACTCCAGCGGCATGGTTTTGTGAGTAGGGCGGGATTTAACTTTGTTTATCTTGCCATATTTGATTTATTTACCCGTGATTTTACACACGATTTATTTTACATTTACCTAACCTGCCATGAGTATTTAAAAATGCAAGTGAAAAGGTATTAAAGCTTTTGGTTTTTTTATCAAGGTCGGATTTAACTCGGTAAATGCGAGTTTTTAGCGGGGGATTTAATGGTATTTAATCGGAAATGATTAACCGTTAAAAGAGAGTTGAAAAGAAATCCACATATAAAAGAATATTATCCGAACGGAATAGGTATTAAAGCGTTTTATCAGCGGTTGTTTTACGGATAAAACTCTAAAAGTAATACAATAAAAAAGGGATAAAACGGTTAATGTGGCAGGATTTAAGTGCTGAAAAAGGTGGGTAAAACAGCGTTGGTAAAGATAAAAAGAGGAGAGATTTAAGGTTTGTTAAACGTAAAACATGATATTTTATGGTGATTAAATGTAATAAAAATCCCGTATTAAAAGGGGTGAAAACGAGGATTAAAATTTTATGCACGATTTATTTTACATTTACCTAACCTGTCATGAGTATTTAAAAATGCAAGTGAAAAGGTATTAAAGCTTTTGGCTTTTTTATCAAGGCCGGATTTAACTCGGTAAATGCGAGTTTTCAGCTGCGGATTTAATGGTATTTAATCGAAAATGATTAACCGTTAAAAGAGAGTTGAAAAGAAATCTGCATATAAAAGAATACTATCAGAACAGAATAGGTATTAAAGCGTTTTATCGACGGTTATTTTACGGATAAAACTCTAAAAGTAATGTAATAAAAAAGGGATAAAACGGTTAATGTGGCAGGATTTAAGTGCTGAAAAAGGCGGGTAAAACAGCGTTGGTAAAGATAAAAAGTGGAGGTGTTTAGGGG
>NZ_JBHFKZ010000020.1:0-69026 GCF_042879375.1 Photorhabdus sp. RM323S | reverse complement strand
ATGATCGCCTCTTTTATGATCAAAGGTTAATGAGAATTTATATGTTGATTTAATAAATATCAAGATTGATATTTTAAAGATATGTAAATCTCACTTCAAAACAGTCACTGATATGAATTTTATCGGCGTTTAAGTAACATAATGATTTAATTTATTTCAAAAAGTTTGATTTAAGTAAGATTGATTTAATCAAGTTATGGCACCATGATAGCCCGATGTCATAAGCTGGAATTAATAGTTAATGAATTGTTAAGAAGGTGAAAGATGTGATGTTCTGTTGTTTTGGTCGGGGATTTGGATGAAATTATCAAAAAACAGTGTTTGATTGCTTTTTTACGCAAACTCAGTGCCCAATACGAGAATTGACACATGTTTATATCATTCCACCGCAGTTATGTGGAATACAAAGCTCAGGCGGCAGACATTCAGGTTAAATATGTTAACCCGGCTTACCGCAGTAAAACCTGTTCCCGCTACGGTTATATCGGTAGACGTAACAAACATCGTTTCGCATGTCCTCACTGTGGCCTCCGCACGTACAGCGGCTTGAATGTCAGTCGGGATCTTACGAGGATTGTCGGAACAGCGGTTCCGACAAGGGCGTTTGTAAATGCGTCTGATAGTTGGTCAACGTTTTCCCGTTATCTTAGTGCTCCATATTCCAGTGCAAGCTTGATAAATGCCCGCGCCGCAGCCGTCTGGTACGCTCCTTTTCGCTGCATGAGAACCGCCGTTCTTTGCAGTAGTGAGGGAGTTAGAACAATCGAAACCAATTCTTCCCGGTCACTGGCAATCTTTGCCGGCAGCAACGTGGCAAGGCTTGTATGTCGGATGATCTCAATGACAGCGCTCAGCGAATTGGCCTCCATCAAAACGCGAGGACGAATGTCGTTCTGCCTACAATAACGATCGATCTGCTTCCGTGTAGCGAACTCGGACGTGAGGAGAACCAGAGACTCGTTATTCAGGGCTTTCAGACTCATCGTTCGACACTTTGCAAGGGGATGACCCTTACCGACGACCAACGCTAACGTCTCCACCAGAAGTCGTTGTGCGTCGATGTCAGGCGAGTGGATCTCATCAAATGCAACCCCGACATCGAGTTCGCCATCGACCAGAAGCTCTTCAATGCGCTCCTGCGACATCTCCTGAACCGTCAACGTGACGTTGGGATAGAGATTGTGGAACGACTCGACCAAAGGGCCGATAAGGTAAGCCGTGAACGTCGGCGTAACGGCAACGCGCAGAGAACCGCGACTCAGGTCACCAACATCGTGGATCGCCCGCTCTCCTTCCGCCAAGTCCTGCAATGCCCGTCGTGCATAGCGGAAATAGACTTCGCCAGCATCCGTCAGCCGCGTGGTACGTCCGGTCCGATCAAACAGCTGGGCCCCAAGGGTTTCCTCGAGCTGCTTAATTTGCTGGGACAGTGCCGGCTGAGACACATGCAAGGCTGTAGCGGCGCGCGTGAAGCTGTGGTGCTCAGCCACGGCAAGAAAGTAGTTGATATGTCGTAAAAGCATGTGGATCTCCATAAGGTATGCCTATGGGGTGAATAATAAATCAGTCTTTTACCTTATGGATATCCGGAAGTCATTTTCAATCCATCGATTCGTGTAGTGGTCAACTCCTGCAAACCATCCCGCTACGTTCGAGCCGACAACCACGCCTTAGTTTAATTTTCAAACAAAACTCAGGCTATTAACTACATATCGTATTTTTCCTGAATAAATCCACATCTTGCCGTACAATCCCTCCTCTCCCATCTTGTTTATTTAATTACCGGAAGAACGAATGGACAAACGATTTGTTCAATCCCATAAAGAAGCACGTTGGGCTGTGTTCCTAACGCTTGCTTATCTTATTGGCTGGCTGCTGACAGCCTATTTACCCAGTGATACTCCGGGTGTCTCTGGCTTGCCACGCTGGTTCGAAATGGCATGTTTGTTGTTGCCAGTAATATTTATCATCCTCTGCTGGTTGATGGTTAAGTTTATTTTCAAAGAAGTCCCATTGGAGGATGAGAATGCAAAATGAAGTTATCTTACCTCTGCTAGGCTACCTTGCACTGGTATTTCTTCTATCAGTTTACGCTTATCGACGCCGCCAGAAAGGTGCCTTCCTGACTGAGTATTTCCTCGGTAACCGTTCAATGGGCGGCTTTGTACTGGCAATGACCATTACCGCCACCTATATCAGTGCCAGCTCATTTATTGGCGGGCCAGGAGCAGCCTATAAATATGGTCTGGGATGGGTATTACTGTCGCTGATCCAGTTGCCGGCAATATGGCTTTCCCTTGGCGTACTAGGTAAGAAATTTGCCATTCTCGCCCGTCGCTATAATGCTGTCACCCTCAATGACATGCTGTATGCCCGCTACGGCAGCCGTTTTCTGGTTTGGTTCGCCAGCCTGAGCCTCTTAGTGGCTTTTGTCGGCGCAATGACAGTTCAGTTTATTGGCGGTGCACGTCTGTTGGAAACCGCCGCAGGCATCCCTTATGGCACCGGATTACTGATTTTTGGTGTCTCTATTGCGCTCTATACCGCATTCGGCGGTTTCAGGGCCGGTGTCCTCAACGATGCCATGCAAGGGCTGGTGATGCTTCTGGGCACGGTTCTGCTGCTGGTTGCAATTATCTATAAGGCGGGAGGGCTATCAGAAGCTGTTGCCACATTACGAGCAATTAATCCAGAACTGGTTTCCCCACACGGAGCAGATCATATCCTCAGCGGACCTTTCATGGCATCGTTCTGGATATTGGTCTGTTTTGGCGTCATTGGGCTACCTCATACCGCCGTTCGTTGTATCTCCTACCGTGATAGCAAAGCCGTTCATCGTGGGATTATCATCGGTACTATCGTCATGACTATCCTCATGTTCGGTATGCACTTGGCAGGTGCTCTCGGCCGGGCAGTTATTCCTGATCTGACCATTCCCGATCAAGTGATCCCAACGTTGATGATCACCGTCTTGCCACCATTCGCTGCTGGCATTTTCCTAGCCGCACCGATGGCGGCAATTATGTCAACAATTAATGCGCAATTGCTGCAATCTTCTGCGACGATCGTAAAAGACCTCTACCTGAATCTGTTTCCACAACAAATCACACAAGAAAAGAAACTGACACGGATTTCCAGTTTTTCCACCCTGATCCTTGGCTTGTTACTACTTTTAGCCGCCTGGCATCCACCAGAGATGATTATCTGGCTGAATCTGCTGGCTTTCGGTGGCCTACAGGCCGTTTTCCTCTGGCCATTAGTGCTAGGACTATATTGGGAAAAAGCTAATGCATATGGCGCTGTCAGTTCGATGATTACAGGGGCAGTAAGTTATACGCTATTCGCCAGTTTCGATATTCATCTATTAGACTTCCATCCGATCGTGCCATCACTGCTACTTAGCCTGCTGGCTTTCGGAGTGGGTAATATCATCGGCCATCAGTTGCCGCAACGAGTCGTTGAACTTAGTTAAGCGCGTTGTTTTAACCTATTTTTTAATAAAGAGAATTTTTTTATGCCTTGGATACAACTTCGATTAAATACCACAGGAGCGCAGGCTGAATCCCTGGGGGATAATCTGATGGAAAGTGGAGCCGTATCAGTCACCTTTCAGGACAGCCACGATAACCCGGTATTCGAGCCCTTACCAGGCGAGACCCGTTTATGGGGAGATACCGATGTCATCGGACTTTATGATGCTGAAACGGATATGAAAGCAGTGATCAGCCAACTCGAACACGTTCCTCAGTTAGGTCAGGGATTTATCCATAAGATCGAGCAATTGGAAGACAAAGACTGGGAACGTGAATGGATGGATAACTTCCACCCAATGCGTTTTGGTCACCGTTTGTGGGTCTGCCCAAGCTGGCGCGATGTTCCTGATCCAGATGCCGTTAACGTCATGCTGGACCCTGGGCTGGCTTTTGGTACAGGCACCCACCCAACCACAGCGTTATGCCTGCAATGGCTGGACAGCCTCAATCTGGAAGGTAAAACCATCATTGATTTTGGTTGTGGCTCCGGCATATTGGCAATTGCAGCGCTAAAACTCGGTGCGGCACATGCTATCGGCATCGATATCGATCCACAGGCTATTCAAGCCAGCCGCGATAACGCAGAACGTAACGGCGTTCTGGGGCATTTAACGCTATATTTGGCGAAAGATCAGCCAAACGATCTTGAATCTGATGTAGTAATTGCTAATATTCTGGCAGGCCCTCTGCGTGAACTCGCACCTATAATCGGTGCATTACCAAAACCAGGTGGTCTGTTGGGTTTATCGGGTATTTTAGCAAGTCAGGCAGAAAGTGTTATTCAAGCCTATACTGATAAATTCGTGATCGATCCTGTTGCGGAGCAGGAAGAATGGTGTCGGATATCTGGGGTAAAAATAGTAGCAAGTTAGAATTATTTTATTTTGTCATGATGACGAGAGTGATTTTTGATCATTCACTGATGATAATCCGTGCTATCGGCAAACTGGCTGATAGAAAAATCCTGAGTGATAAACTTTACCGATAACATATAACACTATGTTATTTATGAATAATTAGATTTACCCCTGAAAGAAAGCTGGAAAAAAATTGTAACAAATGTCGATTTGCTCAAAGTTTGGCCTTTCATATTTTGCGAAAAATGCGTAATATACGCGCCCTTGCAGTCACAGTATGGCCACTCTTTCTTCGTCTATGCGTATCGGACAATACCAGCTGAAAAACTGTCTTATTGCGGCCCCAATGGCTGGCATAACTGACCGTCCGTTTCGGTCACTATGTTACGAAATGGGTGCAGGTATGACAGTATCGGAAATGCTATCTTCCAACCCACAGGTCTGGAAGACAGACAAATCCCGGCTACGTATGGTTCACAGTGACGAACCGGGAATTCGTTCCGTGCAAATTGCCGGCAATGATCCTGATGAAATGGCAGCGGCAGCGAAGATTAACGTCGCTAATGGTGCTCAGATCATTGATATCAACATGGGGTGCCCAGCCAAGAAAGTGAATCGTAAGCTGGCAGGTTCGGCTTTATTGCGTTACCCGGAATTGGTCGAAAAGATCCTGTCCGCGGTTGTAAATGCAGTAGATGCTCCTGTTACGCTGAAAATCCGCACTGGATGGTCGCCAGAAGAACGAAATTGTGTAAAGATTGCCCAATTGGCCGAGCATTGTGGTATTCAGGCTCTGACGATTCACGGCAGGACTCGATCCTGTTTGTTTAACGGAGAAGCAGAGTACGACAATATTCGGACAGTTAAGCAGACTGTTGCCATCCCGGTTATTGCCAATGGTGACATAACTGACCCGCTTAAGGCCAGAGCAGTGCTTGAATACACCGGGGCTGATGCCCTGATGATAGGCCGCGCTGCTCAGGGAAGACCCTGGATCTTCCGGGAAATCCAGCATTATCTGGAAACAGGGGAATTGCTGCCACCGATGCCGATAGGCGAAGTGCAGCATTTAATGAACGAGCATATACGGGAATTGCACGACTTTTATGGTCCAGGCAAGGGAGCCCGTATCGCACGTAAGCATGTATCTTGGTATCTCCGGGAACATGCTCCTGATGACCAGTTCCGGCGCACATTCAACACCATAGAGGATGCTAGCGAACAGCTGGAGGTGTTGAAGGCATATTTCGAAAATTTTGCGTAATATAAAGAAAAGAGCTGACAGAACTATGTTCGAACAACGCGTAAATTCTGACGTACTAACCGTTGCTACTGTAAATTCACAAGATCAGGTTACTCAAAAACCTTTGCGTGACTCAGTGAAACAAGCACTGAAGAACTATTTTGCTCAACTAAATGGTCAAGATGTTAATGACCTGTATGAGTTGGTACTGGCTGAGGTGGAGCAGCCATTGTTGGACATGGTGATGCAATACACCCGTGGCAACCAAACACGCGCTGCCCTGATGATGGGCATCAACCGTGGCACACTGCGTAAGAAATTGAAAAAATATGGCATGAACTAATCGCTATCAATTAGTTCATTAAAAAAGGCACTTTACCTTTTGGTAAAGTACCTTTTTTGCCAAATCAAGAAAAGTAATGCCGAATTTTGGGGGCCTTACGCGACAAACATGCAGATAATTTAGTTGCCCAGCAATTCTGAATCATCTGCATCAAGTCTCTCTTTTGCCTTTTTTGCGGCAAGGCAATATGAAGCAGCCTTATTATTTCCTCCTCATCATACAATCTCATACCGGCCAGATCCGCTGGTGTTGGTTTCGTTGGAATAACCGCATCACTAAGCCCGTTATCTATCGCATGAAGCCATATTGATACAAAGTGTAATCCAGAAAGTGACTGCTCCCCGCCGTAAATGTCGATAGTTTAGAATTATTCCAATATCAGATCATTCCATAATTGATGTATTAATCTCTGATTTTATTAATATTAAACAATTAATTACAGCCAACAATAGAATAAAACAACTACAGCATACCAAGACAACACCAAGACGTTGGTTCCAACCTGCTAACGCCAATCCCCCACCCAATATCAAATAATATAGCAAACCAAACAATGCTCCTGCTGTTCCCAATCTATCGGTATAATCAATCAATGCAGAAGCCAAGATATTGGGAATGGCAATTCCGTAAGCTACAACAATCAAAATCATCGGTAGAATAAAAAACCAGGTGGCTTCCAGAGCCATTATCATTCCTCCGCCTATCAGGAGGATAATCGCAGCAAGTAATACTGAATTTGATGAACGCCATTTTTTGTTTAACAAGAACTTATTTAACCAAGCGCCGATACCTGACCCTAGCGCCAAAAGCAGTCCGGTATAACCAAACATCTCAGAAGAGAATCCCAACCGTTCAAAATTAAATGGAGCTAATTGATAATAACTAAACAAACATAAATTAAAGAGTGCTATCAACAGAGCATTACGCCAAATTGCCACATCCTTGAACATCATAATTAAAGTACTTGTTAGCGGTATTATTACCACTGCTGCCGGGCGGGTTTCAGGCAGATAAATAGCAGACCAACCTAACAATAATACCGCAAGTAAAGACAAACCAAAAAAGACGACTTTATATCCCCCTAAATACACCAAAACAGCACCACTCATCATGCCAACTGCCGGACTTACCGCTAAAGCTATTCCCATGACGGAAAACACCCGAGCTAATTCGCTTCCCTGATAAGAATCTCTCATCATGGTTTGAGTTCCTATCGAACCGACTGCGGCACCAAATGCGGATAACATTCTGGCAACCAGTAATAACTCAAATTGGCTGCTGAATAATGCCATTAATGAAGCACCACTATAGAGTAGCAACCCGCTCAATATCGTTGGACGTCTACCTATGAGATCACACATGCGTCCCCAAATAACTACGCCGATAGCAAAAGCGAAAAAATATAAAGATAAAGTTTGAGCAGCCTGTTCAGCACTCACCTTAAATCCCTTTGCAATATCGGTTAATGCCGGGCTATAGATGGTCTCTACAACTTGTGGAAACATCATTAGCGCGGTTGCCAGAATAAGCCCAAGTTTACGTTGCATTGTGATTTTGCCTGATTCAATTAGATGATAAGCATAAGTTAGCATGGTCTCAATCGTCGCATTATAATAATAAAGACAATTTATTTATAAAATAGGACATAAATATGGCATGGCTTTCCCGCGATGATAGTTTTGATCCCGATAGCTTCGGAGTACCGGTTGTTGGAATCGCCGCTGAACTAGGTCAACATGATTCAGGATTTCATCAACATGAGATGGGGCAATTATTATTTACCCAGCAAGGGTGTATCAGTATCACTCTGGCGGATCACTTATGCATACTTCCACCAACCCGGGTTGCCTGGATCCCGCCCCGTATCTCTCATAGAGCAGAGATAAAAGAATCTGTCGGATATCGCTCGATTTATCTGGATATCAATCAGATCGGGTGTCTGGCAGAACACATTGAAGTACTGGAAGTAACACCTTTGCTGCGTGCAGTATTGGAACGAATCTCACTATCGCCTTTTAACACAGACTGGTTACATGGGCCTGCTGCTAATCTATTAGCGGTTTGTCTTGACGAAATCCGCCTGGCAAAGAGAGAGCCAACATTATTGCCACTCCCTTTCGATCGTCGTTTGGCCTGCATCCCTATGACGACACTTCCACCACCGCTCAAAATATTGGCAATGAATATCGGTGCCAGCGAGAAAACTATCAGCCGGATATTTCGCCGGGAAACAGGTTTAAATTATCAACAATGGCGGCAACAATGGCGCTTGATCAAATCTATAGAATTACTGGCGAAACAAGGTAATTTGTCATCTGTCGCCAATGAATTAGAATTTGCCAGTGATAGCGCCTTTGCAATATTTTTCAAAAAAATGACCGGTCGATCACCAAGGGAATATATGTCTGCTTATAAGGAAGGTAATTATTGAGATAATATACAGAAATTGCCGACATCAAAAACATTCTTCACCATATGAACAGAGATGCCGGCAAACGTATCGAATAAAGAAGATAACTAAATAAAGGCTAATAACATTCTACGTATATAAAATACACTTATTAAAAGCTATCATTTTTCATCGTCATTTATCAGCTGATAAGATACAGCAATATTTGCCGCCTGACGAGCTAATGGGCTGTAATCACTGGATAAATATACCCCTGAAATATAGTGACTTTCACCAATATGAAATTTCCTATATCGAGATGTTCCAGGATCACCAAATAATAATGAGCGACCATCACTCAAAGTAAAGACCGCTCTATCAACAGCACCGTTGCCCCATACTTCTAAACTGGTAATTCGACTACCATTCAAAGAAATAGATGTCGTCTCATCAGATATTGTACCTAACTGATGGCGACTACTATCATCAAATACAACTGTCAGCCCCCCTACTCTCCGAGCCCCTCCAATACGCACAATATGTCCGGTTAACGAATCTATCTTTCTTCTTTTTCCGCCATTAAGAGCCGGTTTGAGAGGTGGAGCCATATCTTTCTCTGGAGTCAATGCCTGAATTCTGGCTTTTGCTGTTTGACGGTCAAAGAAAGTAGAATAACTTAAAACATCAACATAGATTTTATTATTGACAGACTCAGCTTCACTTAATTTATCCCAAATACTGATATATTCAATCCCATGTAAACGACAGTGACCATGAACAGACATCACATTATTTGCAACAGTGTCAGCCGTCGAGTTATTAAGAGCATCATTAAGCTCTCTATCATATATGTTATTAATATAACTATTAGCCTGTTCTACCGTCTTTTTAATTAACCCTCGGACTTTTTCAACATCAATATTACTAAGCCCAATTTCATCTTTTCTCTCTAAACCAGCAACCCAATATGTTATCTGCATCATAACTGTAGTAGAAAACATAGGTAATATTTGATAGTTAACATCATCCGAAAAATTATTAAATTTTTTGTGATAACCATCTATATTTTCTGCCAGGTTATTAAAAGCACTCCTCGCTTCTTCTGATCCTGGATGCTTCTCAAGAAGATCAGCAACGGTTGCCATTCGCTCTTGTATATATGCAATATCACCAGCAAGGATACCTTTAATCGTCTTTAACGCAGACTCCTCTATCATCCTTTCAATTTGTTTGACAATCCCTTCCCATATATTTTCTTGCGATTGAGGCCAGAATAAACCGACTAAAAAAGATATAGCAGGGCCAACTGAGGGTATAAAAGATATTCCCCCTATGATTGCATTTTTTACAATGTCAGTAACATCCCACTCTAATGCGCTCGTCTTTACAGCATATTCATTAGCCACGATGGTTCTTATGTCTAAAACATTATCTGTATGCATAATGAAACCCTTCAATCAAAATAAGATGTTTAAACCAAATTTGCCGTAACATAAGCAACTTTATCCGAGTTATTATAGATAACAAATTTACTATAATAGAAAGAGTTGCCAGGCACGTTTAATACCCTCTCTTCTCCTAATCCTACATCTATCGAACCAGACTCAAACCATTCAGAGGTAAAACTATGAGACCAGTAAAATTTAGCCGTAACACTATTTGCTAGCCCTGTATTTACAACTTTCAGCGATTGTCTGGATTCTGGAATTACTGGTGTATCTATTCTAAATACTTCCACACTAGCATGAGGTGATATAGTCACATCAATCAAAGGACCAACTGCATTTAAGTCTTTATATACTGGAACAGAAGCATTAGAATAAACTTCTGCTTTCTGTTCATCTGAATCAACAACAATAGTTATTCTAGACATATTTATTTTCCTCATTAAAGTTTAAATAAAACTCACTCAACTTACATATAAATATTTTAAAAATACAGCATTATCACTTAATTAAAGATACTCTTTAACATATAACCACTATTACCTTTAAAAATTAATTCCCCAATATATTACGTGGACTTTACATACCACAATAACTCACCAGAACATTAAGATATCCATATTATAAGAAAGTCATTAATGAGACATATCTAAAACAAATCACAATAATATAAAACTATAGCAGATATATAGTTCGTGTCAACGCTTTACTTCAATGAAATTACTATTATTCAAGAGTTGATGAAATTATATGATATATAAAAATACATAAAAAAATATATATAAAAAAATTTAAATGGAAATTATTGTCATTATGTTATTCACCTGAGATTATAATATTAATCTTGGTTGCCATAGTGCTATATAATTATATTCTTTATTTTCCAAGTTTACCTTTATCCAGTAAACTATAATAATTCATTAAATTCACTCACAACGTTAAAATGACAATAAATAAAATAGCCGAGCATATATTTCTGTTATATTATAATTAATAATATTTTTATTACCAATTGATTATATCTTCTACAAGACAACAGATAAATATTCTTAAAAGCATTCTCTTTCTGATGAAAGAAAATTAACTTAATAACAAAATAATTTTGACTGTAAATTTTAGCCACTCAAATTATGCTGAATAAAACTAATTGGCCTTTCATGACTTCACCAATAAACTATATTGCTTAAAATATGACGAAAAAAATACCTCACTCTCCCCCCAAATACGCATTTCTCACCGCTTCATTAACCAATAATGCAGGCCCACTGTCTTCTAGTACGATCTTACCGTTTTCCAGTACATATCCCCGGTCAGCCAGTTTTAACGCCTGATTTGCATTCTGCTCAACCAGAAAGATGGTCATCCCTTCTTCCCGCAACTGCTGAATGGTATCGAAAATCTGTATGATAATTATCGGTGCCAACCCCAGTGAAGGCTCATCCAACAACAATAACTGCGGCTGACTCATTAAAGCGCGGCCAATTGCCAACATTTGCTGTTCACCACCGGACATCGTCCCAGCCCGCTGATTTCGCCTTTCCTGTAACCGGGGAAATAAATCATAAACCCGTTCAATACGCTGCTGATACTGAGTTTTGTCAGCAAAAAAGCCACCCATTGCCAAATTTTCTTCCACTGTCATACGGGCAAAGACTCTGCGCCCTTCAGGAACAATCGCAATGGCCTCACGCATAATACGTGCAGTCGGCCATTGCGTGATATCTTTGCCGCGAAAAATAATAGCGCCCTCAGTCGCTCTGGGTTCACTACATAACGTATTGAGCAACGTCGTTTTTCCTGCGCCGTTCGCA
This sequence comes from Photorhabdus sp. RM323S, assembly GCF_042879375.1. Lineage (NCBI taxonomy): Bacteria > Pseudomonadati > Pseudomonadota > Gammaproteobacteria > Enterobacterales > Morganellaceae > Photorhabdus > Photorhabdus sp. RM323S. The sequence continues at coordinate 57,405 of NZ_JBHFKZ010000020.1, read as the reverse complement.
CCTATCAGAGTGACAATTTCTCCTTGTTGAATATTCAAACTCACCTGATGCAGCGCCTGAATTTCTCCATAGTGGGCAGATACTTGTTTGAATTCCAACATCATTAATACACCTCTCCCAAATATGCCCGAATAACGTCCGGGTTGTTACGAATCTCTTCCGGTCGACCTTGCGCCAAAGGTGTTCCCTGATTAACCACATAAATACGATCAGAAATCCCCATCACCAGTTTCATATCGTGCTCAATCAGCAACACAGAAACCTGATGATGTTTTCTCAGTTCAGCAATTAAGACATTAAGTTCTGCTGTCTCTTTCGGGTTCAGGCCCGCAGCAGGCTCATCCAGCATCAAAACTTCCGGGCGTGTCACCATACAACGGGCAATCTCCAGACGACGTTGTTGACCATAGGCCAAATTACCCGCAGGTCTGTTTGCCAGTGGTAATAAGCCAATTCGCTCCAGCCAAATGACAGCCCGATCTACAGCCTCAGATTCCGCACGTCGAAATGCCAGCATGTTGAAAAGCCCGGAAAAAAGACCGCTTTTCAGATGCTGATGCTGTGCCACTAATAGATTTTCAATCACAGTCATCTCACGGAACAATCGCACATGCTGAAATGTTCTGACAACGCCCATACGGGCAATAGCCTGCCCGGATAACCCTTCCAGATGTTTTTCCCGCAATGTTATTGTGCCGCTGGTCGGACGGTAAAATCCTGTCAGGCAATTAAAGATCGTGGTTTTCCCTGCGCCATTAGGCCCAATCAGAGAGACAATTTCGCTTTGATTTAATATCAGGGCAACATTGTTAACCGCCAGTAAACCACCGAAGAGCATGGTCAGATCGGAAACCTGCAATAATGGTATTGCACTCATGCCTGTTCTCCTCCCTGAGGTTGGCTTTCCTGCCGTTTAAATTTAACATTATGGCGTTTCATCGGTAGCAATCCTTGCGGACGCCAAACCATCATCAGCACCATCATTGCCCCCAGAAGTAACATGCTGTAGGCATTCAAATCACGCATCATCTCACGGGAAACCACCAGCAGAATGGCCGCGAGAATTACCGCAGTTTGCGAACCCATTCCACCCAGTACCACAATCGCCAGCACGAAAGCAGATTCAACAAAGGTGAAGGATTCTGGGCTGATGAAACCCTGCCGGGCAGCAAACAAGGTGCCGGCAAAACCGGCAAATGCAGCACTGATAGTAAATGCGGCCAGTTTAATACGGGTTGGACTCAGCCCAAGAGAACGACAGGCAATTTCATCTTCACGCAGTGCTTCCCACGCGCGACCTAATGGCATACGCAATAACCGATTGATAATAAATACGGTCAGTATCACCAATAACAATGTAACCAAATAGAGAAAAATAACCCGGTCACTTGGATCGTATTGCAGACCAAAGAAGTTATGGAAAGTATCCCACCCTCCCTCTTTCACGCTGCGGTTAAATTCCAGCCCGAAGAAAGTCGGTTTTGGGATCTGGCTGATACCATTCGGGCCACCCGTTATTTCAGTATTATTCAATAGCAGAATGCGAACAATCTCGCCAAAACCAAGTGTGACAATTGCCAGATAGTCACCTCTCAATCGCAATACCGGAAAACCTAACAGCAGCCCCGATAAAGCAGCCGTTAATCCCGCCAACGGCAAGCTCTGCCAAAATCCCAACCCGTAATAATGGCTTAGTAAGGCATAGGTATAAGCGCCAATAGCATAAAAACCTGCATATCCAAGCACCAGCAACCCTGATAAACCAACGACTACATTCAACCCCAGCCCCAACATGACATAAATTAATGTCAGCGTAGCGATATCAACGCTGCCACGGGAGACAATAAATGGCCAGACAATCGCGGCAACAATAATCAATGCTGCCAGTCGTTTTTGTCCTTTGGTTGAACCATCGAAATCCGGCAACGTCCAGCTTTTAACCGGCACTTTTTTCATCGTCTGCTGAACAACTGGACGCAATAGCTGGAATAGGAAAACAACCGTACAGCCGATGCCAATCCATAGCCATCGGACTTCATCGGCTCGGTAAACGACCAACTTCGTACCATCCAGTGACAACTGCATCCCCATCATAAAAACAGCCAGCACAAATAAAACGGCTGAGGCGATAATGGCATTAATCCAATTGGCATGTTTCATACTTTTTCTACCTCTGGGCGACCTAAAATCCCGGTAGGCATAAACAACAACACAACGATAAGCAGAGCAAAGGAAACAGCATCTTTATATTCTGTGCTCAAATAAGCAGATGTCAGGGCTTCAGAAATGCCCAGGATCAAACCGCCAATCATTGCCCCCGGAATGCTGCCAATGCCCCCCAATACGGCTGCGGTGAAAGCTTTCATTCCTGCCATAAAACCGATATACGGATTTATCACACCGTAAAACTGCCCCAGCAAAACACCGGCTACCGCTGCCATTGCCGCGCCGATAACAAAGGTCAAAGAAATAACTTTGTCGGTATTGATCCCCAGCAAACTGGTCATTTTCAGATCTTCCGCACAGGCACGGCAGGCACGTCCCATACGGGAATAGCGGATAAATATCGTCAGTACCAGCATGGCAAGAAATGTCACTATCCAGATAGTCAGCTGCATTGCAGTTATACTGGCAGAAAATCCATCACTTTCACCCAATAGCCACTGCCCGGAAATCAGATTTGGCAATGCCAGATCGCGGGAACCCTGTGACAAGCTGACATAATTTTGCAGGAAAATAGACATCCCAATTGCAGAAATCAGCGCAATCAGACGCTTGGAATGGCGAACGGGTTTGTAAGCCACCCGTTCAATACTCCAGCCATAAGCGCTGGCAATCACAATTGATGTTAAAAAAGCGGCAGTAATCAGCAACCAGCCCAGATCAATTCCCATCATCATCAGAGCAGCAATCACGATAAAGGAGACATAGCTGCCAATCATATAAACTTCACCATGAGCAAAGTTAATCATCCCGATAATGCCGTAAACCATCGTATAGCCAATGGCAATCAATGCATAAGTGCTACCCAGGGTAACTCCGTTTAACATCTGTTGTAAAAAATAGAGAAATTGCTCTGACATACCTTGTACCTCTGGAATAGCAGCCCCTGTCAAGCAGGGGCTGACGGCTATTCGGATGGCTTTACTTCACAGAAGTAGAAGAACCGTCTGCATGCCATTCAAAAATGCCGAACTCGAACCCTTTCAGGTCGCCAGCCTGATCCCAGCTCAGTGTTCCCATCACGGTATCGACAGGATTAGTTTTCAGGTCTTTCACCAAATCAGCAGGTTCCATGCTGCCGGTACGGTTCATTGCCGTTGCCAGAGATTGCAGGGCGGCATAAGTTGTCCAGACGAATGGGCCCGTTGGATCCTCTTTCTTAGTTTTGATTGCATCAACGATGGCTTTGTTTGCCGGAACTTGATCGTATCGTTTAGGCAGTGTTACGAACATTCCTTCAGAAGCAGCACCAGCAATATTAGACAACGAAGAGTTACCGACACCTTCCGGTCCCATAAAACGGATATTCAAACCCGCTTGTTTAGCCTGGCGCAGAATTTGTCCCATTTCAGGGTAGTAACCGCCGAAATAGACAAAATCTACATTTTCTTTTTTCAGGCGGGCAACCAGTGCTGAGAAGTCTTTATCACCGGCAGTAACACCTTCAAACAATACCGTATTGACTCCCATTTTTTTCAGTTTATCGAGAACGGAACGTGCCAACCCTTCCCCGTACTGCTGTTTATCATGAACAATTGCCAGCCGTTGAGGTTTGATCTTTTCAACAATATATTGCGCTGCCGTTGGACCTTGATCAGAATCCAGCCCAGTGGTACGCAGAATCATTTGGTAGCCACGCGTTGTCAGATCAGCATTAGTTGCTGCGGGCGTAATCATAATGACACCTTCATCTTCATAGATATCAGATGCTGGCTGAGTCGATGAAGAGCAAAGATGACCAATAACATAACGAATGTTGTCATTAATCACTTTGTTAGCAACGGCTACAGCCTGTTTTGGGTCACAAGCATCATCATATTCAACGCCCACCAGCTTATCGCCATTAATACCACCTTTGGCATTAATATCCGCAATCGCCTGACGTGCGCCAGTAAATTCCATATCACCATACTGAGCAACCGGGCCAGACATCGCCCCCACAATCGCGACTTTAATCTCTTTTGCCCACAGTGAATAACTCATCACCATGGCAATACAGCCGGTTAATAATGCTTTACCTGTTACGATTTTCATTTATTTATCCCCGTATTGTTATTGGTCTACTGATTGTATTTGCCTTTAAGATCTTCCATCATCCGGCTGGAAATCATGACCATTTGTGATTAATGATTAGATAAAGTAATTTTTATTAATAAGATTTTATTTTTCATGTTATTAAAATAGCATTTCATGCTTAAAATCAAATTGGCAAGGTAGCAAAAAGCATCAAATACAGAATAAAATACCGCCAAAGAGGGTTGTAATTTAGACTAATCATGGTGTGATATTCTGGTTAAATATTAGTAAAGCAATCTTTAACTCGAAAGATCGATCGTGTTAAAAACATTTTCTCCAGTAACGTATAAAAATAGTCACACAACATTCTGACTGTTTATTTATCTACAATGGATATGGAAAAACCATGAAGTTAACTATTGAACAACTGACTGTTTTATCAGCACAAGATATGATTGATTTGGGGAAAATCTGGCCTCAGCAAACGCCAGAACAATGGCAAATCCATCTAAAAAACGGCAATAAACTGTTCGCCGCCCGTTTCAATGACAGATTGTTGGCCGCAGTAAAAATCACTCTAAGTAATCAATCCGGCCTGCTTGAAGATTTATGTGTTCGTGAAATAACACGTCGTCGGGGAGTGGGTTTATATCTGGTAAATGAATTAAAGGCCCGGCATCCTGCTGTTAAACAGTGGAAGCTAAGTCTCGCGGGTTTCCCTGATGCCAACGAACCGGCGTTAAAAGGTTTTATGAACGCCTGTGGTTTTCGTTATGACACCACTTCAAACTATTACTTGGGCTGACTCATCTTCCAGACGGCAGCCACATTGCGGGCTGTCACCCGCAAATTCTGATGCCCGCAAGCAAGAGCATCAGAAAGAGAACAAACACCGGGCATAATTGAGAAAACGGCATCCAACCCATGCTCATGAACGACGTTATAGTCCTGGCTCATACCGCCGACCAATGCAACAGTTGGAATAGCATACTTTTTGGCGATACAGGCAACGCCGATGGGTGTTTTGCCGTAAACAGTCTGGCTATCTATCCGGCCTTCCCCAGTAATAACCAAATCAGCACCTTGTACCACTTTCTCCAGTTCCAACGTGGAGATAACAATATCAATTCCCGGTTGTAATTTAGCGTTCAACCAACCAAGTAAAGACGCCCCCATACCACCCGCGGCTCCCGTACCCGGTACATCCATGACCTTTGTTTTTGTCAAGAATTCAATTTTTTCACCGTAATGACGCAAAGCAGCATCCAATTCTTTCACCATCTCCGGTGTCGCCCCTTTCTGTGGCCCGAAAATAGCAGATGCACCAAACTCACCACATAACGGGTTAGTCACATCACAGGCGACGATAATTTCAGTCTGACTCAAACGAGGATCCAAACCAGAGAGATCGATTTCAGCAAGCTGACTTAATGCGGCCCCGCCTGCCCTCAGCTCTTCACCACAATCATCAAGCAAGCGAGCACCCAATGCCTGCATCATACCGGCACCACCATCATTAGTCGCACTACCACCGATACCGAGGATTATCTTACTGACACCTTTATTTAAAGCAGCCAATATCAGCTCTCCGGTACCATACGTCGTGGTTATCAGCGGATTACGCTTTTCCATCGAAACCAGATGTAAGCCAGAAGCCGCAGCCATTTCAATAACCGCAGTTTTTCCATCACCCAGTACCCCGAAAAAACTATCCACAGCCTGATTTAACGGGCCGGTAACAGACAAGTGGATAACTTGCCCATCGGTGGCGGCTACCATTGATTCAACCGTACCCTCACCACCATCCGCCATCGGTAGTTTAATGTATTCAGCTCGCGGATAGATTTCACGAAATCCCTGTTCTATCGCTTCAGCAACCTGCAAAGCGCTGAGACTTTCTTTAAATGAATCAGGTGCAATAACAATTTTCATCGGATTAGTTTGGTTGAAGACGCTGAAAGAAGGAACAAAAAGGGCGATAAATCATTATCGCCCTCTTAACTTATTCATTGTGAATGCGTTAACGCAAAATCACTTTATTTATGCTTCAATTGCTACACGCAATTTTTTCATGGCATTCTTTTCAAGCTGACGTACACGCTCCGCAGAAACACCATATTTATCAGCCAGCTCTTGCAGGGTAGATTTGTTATCATCATCCAACCAGCGGCAACGGATAATATCCTGACTGCGCTCATCTAAGCCTTCTATCGCTACCGACAATTTATCAGCGGCATGGTTTTCCCAGTTATCCTCTTCAATGCCATCTGCAAAATCAGACGCTTTATCCTGAAGATACAAAACTGGAGCAACCGGCAAGCCTTCCTGACTATCATCATCAGCAGACATATCAAACGCCATATCCTGTGCTGACATACGAGATTCCATCTCACGCACATCTTTACTGGTCACACCAAGTTCTTTGGCGACCATTTCCACTTCGTCCTGATTAAACCAACCTAAACGCTGTTTAGTTTTACGCAGATTGAAGAACAGCTTGCGCTGCGCTTTAGTGGTTGCAACTTTAACAATACGCCAATTACGCAGTACATATTCGTGGATTTCAGCTTTAATCCAGTGAACAGCAAAAGAAACCAGACGCACCCCCACTTCCGGGTTGAAACGACGTACGGCTTTCATCAAGCCAATGTTCCCTTCCTGAATTAAATCCGCCTGGGGCAGGCCATAACCGGCATAACTGCGAGCGACATGAACAACGAAGCGCAGATGAGACAGAATCAGCTTCTTAGCTGCATCCAGATCTCCCTGGTAATGCAGCCTTTCAGCCAGTTCCTTCTCTTCCTCTGCTGTCAACATCGGGTAGGTATTAGAGGCACGAATATAGCCCTCTAGACTTCCTTGAGGAACTAACACTAAGGTTTGCATTTCTTTGGCCATTCAAATCCTCTCAAATTAAGGCTCAAATCGTTAGTACAGATTACATCAGTGTTTATAAACCAATGCTCAACATAAGCGGTACAGTCTATCACCAGAATGTGCATATTCAAGTTACAGATGCGTGGAGTTGTAATAATTTCAGGACAGATAACATCCACCGTGGGATCACGGAACAAAAAATAACAGATTGTTTTATATCTATGCAAGTAACTTTATTTGTACCCGTCATAACAAACATTAATTCAATTATTCTGGCGTAAAGTGGCGCAAATGCTGGGTTGTCGCCAACCAAGCAGCGACCCAACCAATCATCGCGGAGATTAAAACTAACAACAGGGATTCATCCCATGAAAGCCCATGTAAATTAAACGTCGTACCAAACACACTGGCAACCTGTGTGACAACATCAGAGAGCTTCCATACCAACAGGGCAGAGAGTATCAATGATAACATCGCACCAAGCCCCCCTAACAAAGCGCCGCCATTGAGGAATGGACGCAAAATGAAACCATCAGTCGCACCAATCAGCTTCATCACGTTAATCGTATCACGATGGCTGAAAATACTGAGGCGCACGCTGTTACCGATGACTAAAAACAACGCCACGACCATCAGAATACCAATCACTGCCGCAATCTGACCGACAAGCCCCGTCAACGCCGCCAAACGGGCAAACCAGCTATCATCCATCCGAACTTCTTCAATACCCTTGACCTGAGAAACCCGGTCACGCAACGTAGTCAGCGTCTGTGAGCTCTGGAAATCGATTTTCGGTGTAATGATAGCGACTGCGGGTAGTGGATTCTCTTCCAGCATATCCAGCGCACCGCCAAAACCAGACCAGGTACGGAACTCCGTCATCGCTTCCTGACGTGAGAGATAATTAACATTATCCACACCATCAAGTGCTTTCAGTTCACTTATTAATTTCTGAGCACTGTTATCATCCAGTGATTTATCGAGATATACAGTCAATTGAGGGGTGGGATACCATTTTTCCGCAGCCTGGCTGACATTCTTCCAGATAATGTAACAAACGCTTGGTAATGTCAGAGATATCGCAATAACCATAATCGTCAACAAAGTTGCCAGTGGCTGACGCAACATATCTGTCAGCGCATTCATCCAGGCATGGCGCCACTGCTCACGCCATCCCCCTTGCAAAGCTTTACTTTTCGATCTTGTTACTTTCCCCGCGGCCTTACGCACATTTTTAACCATGATGTTCTCCCGCCATACGGCCCTGGCTCAGAGTCAAAATACGATATTTCCGTCGTTCAATCAGTGCCATATCATGGGTCGCCATCAGCACCGTCACCCCTACCCGGTTAAATTCTTCAAACAGCCGTAAAATACCCTCTGACAACTCACCATCAAGATTACCGGTCGGTTCATCCGCCAACAAAACAGTTGGCTTATTCACAACGGCGCGAGCAATGCCGACTCGTTGCTGTTCCCCGCCCGAAAGCTGAATCGGAAAATTTTTCGCTTTGTCCAGCAGACCCACTTTATCCAATGCCGCAGAAGTCCGGCGACGAATATCTTCCGTACTCGCACCTGAAATAATCAGTGGCATTGCCACGTTATCGTATACCGTCCTGTCCAACAACAGATGGTGATCCTGGAAAATCATACCAATCTGGCGACGCAGGAAAGGTACCTCACGACTCTTTAACCGGCTGATATCATGACCGGCAAACCAGATATGTCCGGCGCTAGGTCGTTCAATGCCACAGATGAGTTTCAGCAAGGTACTTTTACCTGCCCCTGAGTGACCAATTAGAAATGCCATTTCCGCAGGGCGCAAATGAAAGTTCACCCCTTGCAGGGCTTGCCGTCCCCCCAGATAAGCTTTACTGACCTGTTCAAAGCGAATCATGGTAATTAATCCTCTCGGGCAAAAAGTGCCTCTATAAAATCATCTGCCTTAAATGGCCGCAGATCTTCAATTCCTTCACCGACACCAATATAACGGATAGGAATTTCAAACTGATCAGCAATGGCGAAAATCACCCCACCTTTGGCAGTCCCATCCAGTTTTGTCAGTGAGATACCTGTCAGCCCTACAGCTTCATGGAACAGTTTAGCCTGACTTATCGCATTCTGGCCGGTGCTGGCATCTAATGTCAGCATAATTTCATGTGGCGCATCTTCGTCCAGTTTTTTCATCACCCGGACAATTTTCTTCAACTCTTCCATTAGGTGAGATTTATTTTGCAAACGACCTGCGGTATCTGCAATCAATACATCTACACCTTTAGCTTTAGCTGATTGAATCGCATCGAAAATCACGGAAGCGGGATCAGCACCAGTATGTTGCGCTACCACCGGGATACGGTTACGTTCCCCCCACACCTCTAACTGCTCAACGGCGGCGGCACGGAAAGTATCCCCTGCGGCCAACATGACCGATTTACCTTGCGCCTGGAACTGGCGTGCCAATTTACCAATTGTTGTTGTTTTACCAACACCATTAACACCAACCATTAGAATGACATACGGTGCTTTTCCTTCGATATCCAGCGGCTTATCAACTTTAGCCAGAATGCCAGACATCTCTTCTTTCAATTTGGCATACAATGCTTCCGCATCTTTCAGCTCTTTACGGCTGGCATGATCCGTCAGGCTGCCAATGATTTTGCGGGTAGTATCAACACCAACATCAGCAATCAATAACTGCTCTTCCAATTCATCAAACAGATCATCATCGATCTTTTTACCACTGAACAAACTGAGAAAGCCGGACCCCAAATTCTGACGGGTTTTAACCAGACTGCGTTTCAAGCGGGTGAAAAAGCCCTCTTTAGTGGGACGCTCTTGCTCTTTTGATATCGCTGGCTTTGACTGCTCTGCCGCTAATCTTGCAGCTTCTTCAACAAGATGCTGTTGTTCTGCCTGCTCTGCCGCTAATCTTACAGCCTCTTCAACAAGACGCTGTTGTTCTGCCTGCTCTGCCGCTAATCTTGCAGCTTCTTCAACAAAATGCTGTTGTTCTGCCTGTTCTGCCGCTAATCTTGCAGCCTCTTCAACAAGACGCTGTTGTTCTGCCTGCTCTGCCGCTAATCTTGCAGCCTCTTCAACAAGACGCTGTTGTTCTGCCTGCTCTGCCGCTAATCTTGCAGCTTCTTCAACAAAATGCTGTTGTTCCACCTGCTCTGCTGCCAATTGTTCTTCTTTTTGCTGTTCTTCCTGACGGCCACGCCCGAACCAGGAGAAAAAGCCTCTTTTTTTCTCTTTTGCCATCAGCCATTACACTCCTCAAGGTTAAATCATGGCGTTATAACAGTGAATAATAACGAAATTAGATGCAGTCTAACATTTTCGTAGTAGCGCAACACATATCAATGCATGTATTTCATGGTAAATTAATGTCCGCAAGATTTAACCCGTATTTCCTTAAACTGGCACTTTTAAAAATAGGTCATCAATTGTGCAGCACTATCTGATGACGAGTAATTAAGTTACGTAAATTATGGCAAAAAAACTACAACGACAATCTATGGGACAAATCCGCATTATTGGTGGAAAATGGCGAGGCCGGAAATTACCTGTACCGGACAGCCCTGGGTTACGTCCAACCACCGATCGCATCAGAGAGACCCTGTTTAACTGGCTGGCTCCGGTTATTCAGGAAGCGCGCTGTCTGGATTGCTATGCAGGAAGCGGAGCGCTTGGATTAGAGGCACTGTCCCGTTATGCAGGACAGGCGACACTTATCGAATATGAACGTGATGTAGCAAAACAACTTTCCGCTAATCTGGCTCTGCTCGGCGCTCAAAATGCCGAAGTTATTAACGACAGTGCGTTAAACTGTTTATCTCAACCGGGAACACCCTATAATGTCGTTTTCCTTGATCCACCTTTCCGTAAAGGAATGCTTGCTGAAACCATAAAATTGTTGGAAAAGCAGCATTGGCTGGCAGATAAAAGCTGGATTTATGTTGAGGCTGAATCTGAATCAGCGGCAGCTGATGTGCCCGTCAACTGGCAACTTCATCGCGAAAAAGTTGCTGGACAAGTCGCATACCGGCTTTATATCCGCTACTTACCCGCCTAATTACTATCTTGGAGCACACTCTGATGTTTATTCAACTGGGAAAGCTATTAATGGTCTGCGTTTGGGGATTTTTGATATTTAACCTAATCCATCCATTTCCAAAGCCATTAAAATATTTTATGGATATCGCCATGATTTTCATGGTAGTAATGCATGCATTGCAGATGCTACTGATGAAAACCAGCCAACCCAAAGACCAAAAACTTTCTGGCTTGATACAAACCAAAATTTTCTTTTTTGGTGTCTTTGAACTATTGGCAATGCAGAAAAAACAGTTAAAAAAATAAATCGTTAGCGGGAAATGCCTACTTATAGTAACAAGCAAACTGGCAAAAACGGATAAGCATAGATGCTAGCGTCCGTTCATAGCCGTCCGCTTATTTACTCTGCATTGGAAGAGATCTTTAATGTGTTTGCCTGAGCAACAATTTCAGGCTAAACACATAAAGAAAAATAACCATCAAAGATAAGATAATGAATGAATGAATGAATGAATGAATGAATGAATATGACATTATTCGCCATCCGAAAGTTTCGGTAAAATATGCAACTGCCGGAAAGAGTATCAAAACGATTAAACATGCAAATGTCGATAATAAAGAGTCAAATGTTGATCTCAAACTGGCATCAAAATAATCGTGATAAACAGCTCTCAATCCCATTGTTAGATATTGGTTACTACCAAACATAAAAATCAAAACTACAGGTATTAAGTATGGATAACTCTTCCTTCCTGGCAAGCATATTTCAGTGGAAACAAATATCAAAAGGAAGCCAAACCAAATCAATTTTTTGTTGTCACTAGATTGAGAAACAAGAATAAAAAAATAATATTTCATATGACAATAAAACTTTAACTACGACAAAAAATTCATGAAAAACATAGAGTTGAAATAATTAAATAATAATTTGGAAATACACTATATTTGTAACAACAGATAAAAATACAAATAAAAAATTTTTACTTCATTTAATTAAAAGAAAGTATATTTTCCTTATATAATTTATTAATTATGTTTTTTTATTTACTGGTTTAACCTTTGATTCAGGCAGAAAAAAAGAAAAAAAATCATTATAAAGTTACCGATTCTGGCAATGGACATATAATGATATTTACCGTTAATTTACAATATCCGATGAGTGTTTTTACCACCTTCTGATTTATATACATCAATCAAGTATGAATTATATGTTCCACCTATTATTGTCAAAGAGATCGCGTTAAAAAACTCAGCCAGATAAGAGGTTGCGATATCCAATATAAAAAAACGCTGGCCTGCATGGTTTTCATTAAACCAAGATCGACAAGAGATAGCCCTTTATTTAAAAGATAAATCGATGAAGTAGCAAGACTGTAATTTAACTTGGCTCGATTTATAGATTTTTTAACATTTTTATTAAATTTTTGTGCTTACACTATTAATGGAACGTAATGGGTATCACTTATTTTTTCTGTTTTCATACGATATAAGATAGTTAATGTATTAATTAGCCAATTGATTTTCATGAGATAAATAATTTATCCATATTATTTACTTGCCTATTTTCTCTATTTTTTGCTGAATTCATACTGGCGCAGAAAGTTTCTGGTCTAAACACTTCACCAAGGGGGCTTTTATAAATTATTTGTTTTGCGATATTGGTGTACAACAAGGTATATTGATGATTAGTTGTGAAATTTCCAACGATAAATGGGGAAAGACATGCGAATTAAAGTTTTGCTCAGTGCTTCGGCATTGTTACTGTTAGCAGGGTGTACAGCCACAAATCAATTAACTTCCGGCGGTTCACAGGTTCGTTTTGTTGATACTAAGCCAGGCAGTGAGTGCCAGCTATTAGGTGAAGTCGCAGGCACTCAAAGTAACTGGATGACTGGTGTAAGTAATGAGAGCAGCTCAATGCGTGGTGCAGCTAATGATTTACGCAATAAAGCCGCAGCTATGGGCGGAAATGTAATCTATGGTGTAACCAGCCCAAGTGAAAGCCTGTTATCGAGCTTTGTTCCACTGGACAGTAAAATGATTGGTCAAGTCTATAAATGTCAGTAATTGCATTCTTGATTTAAATGATATGCCCGGCTGAAAAGCATCCGGGCATGAATTTTCTGTTAATTTTGCCTTAGCCCCAAATCTAATGGCGTCTTACTTGGTTCTCCGCCGATCTCCCTTGCCAGACGTGGCACCAGGTAACCTGAAACTTTTGCCAGTAATTCCCGGATAAGCCCTTTGGCTTCCTCATCACTGACCATAAAGTGAGCGGCTCCTTGTACCTTATCCAGTACATGAATGTAATAGGGCAGAATACCCGCATCAAACAGTGCATTGCTCAGATCAGCCAAAATATCAGAGTGATTATTGACGCCGCGTAATAGCACACTTTGGTTTAGTAACGTGACGCCTGCTTGTTTTAGCATCATCATACTGTTCCGTAAGGGGGGGTCGATCTCATTAGCATGATTGATATGCGTCACCATGATCACTTGTAATCTCGATTGTGACAGCCGATCGCAAAGCGTTGTTGTGATCCGGGCAGGAATAACCACAGGCAAACGGGTGTGAATACGTAGTCGTTTGATATGGGAAATCTTTTCCAGGTTACTGATCAACCAGTCCAGTTCATGATCTTTTGCCATTAACGGATCGCCGCCAGAGAAGATAATTTCATCAAGTTCAGTATGCTGTTGAACATAATTTAACGCTTGTTGCCAGTTACGCTTATTACCTTTGTTATCCTCGTACGGGAAATGACGGCGGAAGCAGTAACGGCAGTTAACCGCGCATCCTCCTTTAACCAGCAGCAGTGCACGGTTACGGTATTTGTGCAATAAGCCGGGAACGGTACTGTGTTGTTCATCCAGAGGGTCGGTGGAAAAACCAGGAGTAAGCGTAAATTCTTCTGGTGTCGTTATGACCTGAAGTAGCAATGGATCATTAGGATCGTTTGCTTGCATTCGGGCAGCAAAGGCTCTGGGTACTCGCAGTGGAAACAGGCGACGAGCGCCACTCCCTTTGGTTAATCCCGGGTGTTCATGTAACGACAACAATTGTAATAGTTCGTCAGGATCGGTAATAACATCTGTAAGTTGTTTCAACCAGTCTTCTCTGATGAGGATCTTTGGGGTTATAATATGCGCCATTTTTTGGCTAAGCCATTTTGTTTAAATTAGAGGGTCTCCATGGCTACTTATAGTACCAACGAATTCCGTTCAGGTCTTAAAATCATGTTAGATGGCGAGCCATGCTCTGTTATTGAGAGTGAATTTGTTAAGCCGGGCAAAGGTCAGGCATTTGCCCGCACTCGTATTCGTAAGCTGATTTCCGGCAAACTATTGGAAAAAACGTTCAAGTCTACTGACTCTGTAGATTCCGCAGACGTAATGGATATGAACCTGACTTACCTGTATAACGATGGTGAGTTTTGGCACTTTATGAACAACGAAACCTTCGAGCAGTTAGCTGCTGATGAAAAAGCCGTTGGAGAGAATGCGAAATGGTTGGTTGAGCAGGCTGAGTGTATCCTGACCCTGTGGAATGGTCAGCCTATCTCGGTAACGCCGCCAAACTTTGTTGAACTGGAAATCATTGAGACTGATCCAGGTCTGAAAGGTGACACTGCGGGTACAGGTGGTAAACCAGCAACTCTGAGCACGGGTGCTGTGGTAAAAGTACCTCTGTTTGTACAAATCGGTGAAGTGATTAAAGTGGATACTCGTTCTGGCGAATATGTTTCCCGCGTAAAATAACCGCTGGTTGTATTCGGTAAAAACCGCGGTTCTGGCAACAGGCTGCGGTTTTTCTTTAATTGATGTGCAAAGCAATAAGCTATTTATGTCTTCAGATCGCCGTAATATTATTCTATTGATACCACCATTTTACACGATTATAATCTGCCTTCATTTCTAATAGTTATTCGGGACGACCTGGATATACTTCGGTTTTTCGGGGACGACCCCACAACTCTATGGGCGTTGATATGTCCTGGTTTATTCTTATTATCGCTGGTTTATTTGAAGTTATCTGGGCCGTTGGCCTGAAATACACTCATGGTTTTACCCGTCTGACACCCAGTCTGATTACTGCCAGTGCTATGGCTATCAGTGTAGGAATGCTCGCTTATGCAATGAAAGGCTTACCCGTAGGCACAGCCTATGCCGTGTGGACTGGAGTCGGTGCAGTAGGTACCGCTATTTTTGGCATTATGGTGTTGGGTGAGTCAGCAAGCCTTGCCAGAGTATTGAGCCTCGTTCTGATTGTTGCCGGTATTATTGGTCTGAAACTAGCTAGTTAATTTTAAACCGCACTCCAAAGGTTGAACATAGCGTCTTACACGTTGGCAGTGCGGTTTTTTTATGAAATTTTAAGCAGCGTCTGTTTCTCGCTTTCACTGCGCAATCCGTTGAAGATTTTCTTTAGATTGTCAGTAATGACCGTATTCATAAAACCAAAACGATATTAATCCCCCACTGACACTATTAAAACCTAACAACCTGAAATATCAAACCTAAAAACATCAGATATAACAATTCGCTAATAAATAACCTTCCTGAAATTCGTCATTATTTATTCAACGTCTTATAAAAAACGCAACAATATGATTGGAAACTATGTTCACATTAAAATAATTCAATTATTAATAATTGATATATAAATATATGTAATGTTGATTATAATCTGACGTTATCATTCATGTGTTCTGCAATATAAACGAAAAATAATGGAGATAATTATGATCACGACTACAGAGCAAATAAACGTTAACTATCCAATATTCACAAACCTAAAGAGCCATGACCTGCGACTATTACCCAAATAAAGGAACCTGTATCAACTTATTGAATATACCGGCCGTAAGATGGCTAACATTGACCAACAAAATAGCCGGTTTTCCCTTCCCCTAATGACAATACATATGTCAAGTACGTTCGTACCTACAGTTACGGTCTTTAGGTCGGGAAGGGTGTCAAATCCATATCGATAGACAGTCTTTCGCGTCGCGAAGGGCTTCGCTCAAAAACAGAAAAGGATCACTGTAATGGCTTCTATATCCAAAGACTTCACGCACCTGCTCAATACCCTGATCGATCGACAGATTAAGGCGGCGGGTCGTCAGACCGAATGGTTCAACATGAGCGCTGATGAGCGTGCCGACTACATCAGGCAGGTAGACGAGCGGCTACAGGAAATGCAGCAGAGCGCCCTGAGTGTGCTAGCTGCCCAGCATTTTCAGATGCAAGACAACCCCGTTTCTGTCAGCGACCAATTGCAGATACTACAGCAAAGACGGCAGCAGATGAACGATGTGCCCGGCACACCGGCGATCAACGCCTACAAGCAGCAACTGGACCGCGATATCCGGTTATACCGCCGCCAGCAGACAGCCATGACGCACTTTGACAGCACTTGGAGCAAGGTCTTAGCTATGCTCAGTCCCGGCGGCACCAAAACCCTGAATGCAACGACCCTGAGGGAAGACGCAGCGGGCAAGCAGGCCAAGCTGGATACCAAGATCAAGCATCTGGAACAGCAACTGACCACACAGGTGGCCGATTCCACGTTTAGTCAAGAATACGTGACGCTGTTTTCCGGGCTACAGGCCTACAAGGAGGTCAATGCCCGCTACAACGCCTTGCTCACGGCATCCTCTACGGAAGAGGCCGCAGCTCTCAGCGCGTTGATCAAAGTGCCGAGGGCCTCCGATGATTTGCCGGTAAATATTTCACTGCTGATGATGGAGGAGCGCCCCGGCTACATCCGCATGAACGTCGCGCTAGTCAATGCCAGCACTAATGGCCGCTTCAAGGACCTCTTCTTAGATAACGGCAGGCTGGTTGTACCGACGGACGGGATACTCAACTTCTCCTTCGGTACCGCAGCCCGCTCCCTAGCCTGGCAACAACAATACCGGCTTAAGAGTGAGCCTCCATCCTTTCGCTCGCCGACCTATACGCCAATTCGTTCGGTGCTGGTCAAAACCAAATTCGTCGAGAAGTACTTCGCCAACCACCTAGTTTCTGAAAGCACCTTGCGCGAAGGTTTCAAGGTGCAGTTGCTAGGTAACGGTCGCAAGATGCTATTGACCAACGTTGACCGCAAGGTGCCGAACCAGATCGGGATTCAGGTGTCCGGCCAAGCTCCGAATACCACCATCACCCGTGAGGTGCCATTGGCAAGTGCTTTGAGTGACCTGATCAACCAGAATGCTGATATCACCAGCTTCCAGACTATCGGCCTGGAGGGGTTTCGCCAGAGCAGTTACCACCTGGACCGTGACGGGCTTTTCGTCAATATCCATGAGCTGGAACGCTCAGTTGGTTTTGCCAGTCGGCAGTACCTGCTAGAAATGCCCCAGGGCAATGACTACCTGTCCGCAACACCCTTTGGGGTGATGAGCGTTGATGGCGATAAGGTCAGCAGCAGTCACTTGAGCAAGGTGCAGACTGACACACTGTATCAATACAACGCCGCATTCTTCGAGAAGTTGGATCAACTGCGTGACGGCGGTACGAAAGCCAGTCACCTATTCGAAGGCAGCAGCGAGCGCACGGTGTTTGAGCAGCAGCTGGTACGTTTGCTCGAACGTAACCATATCACCCCCGCAGGGGTATTGGTGCCGGAGTACACCCGTAATAGCATGCGCGATATCAAGGGCAATAACCTAAACAAGGTGCTATGGGAACAGGCGTTCGCTGCTTCGGTCTGGCGGAACATCGATAATGATCCGCTGCTGTTCGGGCTGGCGATGAAACTGGTGGAGAACCCGGCTGTGGCTAAGGTTCTGCAAAGTAGCTATGTACAAAATGACATCGCCCAGGCCAAGGAACTGCTGGCACCGCTGTACGAACAATGGCGCACTCGGGCCGTCGAAGAGGAAACCCAGCGGGTCGCCAGCGCTAATGCGGCACAGTATCCAAACAACCCGAAAGTACATATCTTCGATAAAGCCGCAGTTGAACGCTTGCTGGATGACAAGCTGTTCACCCTGCTGTTGACTGGCCCCCAGGGCCTTGAGAGCGCTGATGCGCAACTGCGTCCGGTGGTTAAGGGAGCATTGTTGAGCAATAAGGGCAGGAGCCTGCGCAAACAGCTCTTGTTTCATGCCTTGCGTCCGATAGCCGATAGCTTTTCCAAAGCCGCAGTCCCTCTCAACCCTCATGCAGCGCTAGGTGCCGGCAAGGTCATAATCAATAACCGGCTGAACCAGCCCGATCCGTATCTGATCCTTAATACCAGCCCTGAGGATCAGGCATATCACGATGGTTCATATCTGATCAAGGATGATAAATACCGCAGCTACAACCAGTTCCGTCCGGACCTCAAGAATGACGCCACTCGCTACATGAATGATCTGGACATACCGTTCGTGGGGGGGATTTCCGGGACCACCCAAACTGTCAGCAATACCTTGCCGGAATTGTTCGGTGGCGCATTGAGCATCAAGCAGTACTGGCAGTTCCAGATGACCAATGCGGCCTTCATGATCCGTAACGGCTATCATTCGTTCTTCGAAACCCTCTACGTCGCTGCACGTTACGAACCGAAAAGTACGAACAGTATCGGCAAGGACCTGTTGCAGATGTTCGACAAGTACCGTGTTGAAGGCAGCAAGAGGGCGTTGCAGGGTGAACTGTATGATGGCGTGATGGCGCGAGTCTTGCCGATCATCAATCAGGGATTGCCGGCGGTTGACGAGTTCCATCCACCGCGTTTTACCCGCATTGGTCCAAGGCCAGCGCTGCTGGGGCAGGCGGTCAAGGATCTCGAACTCAAGGCTGGGCTGGCGTCTGTAGGTGATGGACTTGAGTCCCGTCGAGGCAGTGCCGACATCCATCAGTTTGCCATCAATCCTGCACTGTTTGCCAAAACCCACACCATCAGTGCCGAGGTGCTGGTCAAGTCGGGCCGCCTACCTGCAAAGGGTAATGCCCAGTTGGTGAAGGTTGCGCCCAACCTGTATGAGATTGAATACACCGAGAAAAATGCCAATCATATATCTGCATCTGCAACAAGTGTGCCAGCGTATTTCCTCGGCTACAACGGTCCGAATCAGGCCAATTCGACACCCGCCTATGTGGACATACCTAAGAAAACAGCTCTGGGCAGTTTCCTCTTCACCGGTACGTTGTCGGGTGGCTCGTTGGTGGTGACCAATCTCGACGCCAATACCTACCGGGTTTATCTTGATGGCAGGATCAACAGCTCGCTGCTGTACGACAACGTGGTGATGGCGGTCGACTACAAGGATTATCAGGTATCTGGTGCCGCCGAGGGCCTTGCTGCGGCGTACATGCAGTTCGTCAATGACAAATGGCAACTGATGTTCCAGCGCCAGGAATATCAACGAGACGGACAGAGGATTTGGCTGAAACCACGCAATGGTGCGGAATCGCTCTCGATCCAGGACGCCGGCAGTCAGGTGGTGGAGCGCAACCAGGCCGAGTTCGCCACCTACCGTGAGCAGGTTCACCAACAGTTGAAGAAGGTAGCGACGCAGTTTGGGGTGTCGGTCGAAGGGGCTGCTGACAGTGTCTACACAGAGGGCGCGTTTTCTCCCGAGCATCCGGCAATTGCCGCATGGACCCGGTTGCGCGAAGCGGTTCAGGCCGAGGTCAAAGCTGACATCGACCAGGTGGCGGACAGGCGCTACCAGCTCCAAGAAGCACGATACACCTCAAGCGATACGGCCTTGATCGATCAGCAGATCAAGCAACTCAATTTTACACAGGACTACTACAGGGCGCAGTACGATCCGGTATTGCGTGAAGCTGGCTCTGTCGAAAATACCTGGCTCTGGCAGCAGATCAAGGCCAAAGGCGGCAGTGCTGCGGTGGTAAAAATTGACGATACGGCCATTCAGGGCGAGGAGCACACCAGCAGCGTGGGCGAACGTTATGCAACCTCCGAGGCTTATCAACGCGGGGCACAGAGCACCGGGTTCGACGATGGCTTGCGCAACTTCCGTGAGATCAAGATCCCCGATGTGGATGACAAAATGTCGGCTCTGGAGATGAAGCGCCTGTTTCTTGATGGAAAACTCACCCACGAGCAACGGGGAGCCTTGAGCGGTCGCATCACCGAAACCAGCCAGGCTGAGTACATCGACAAGGTACTGAGGCAGACCGCAGTGTTCAGCGAGAACTTCCATGACGCTGGCAGTGTCTTTGAGCGCCTGGTGCCACAGGACTTTTATCTGTCGCTGGTTGGTGACCGATCCGGTGGCCGTTGCTATCCCTTGGTCAGGGCTATGGCCGTGGCATTGGACAGTGGCGGGGAGGCCGGCATCAACAGCCTGGTGCAAAAGCTGTTCTTCGCCTCCGCCGACCCACAAACGGGCAGCTCCATGCTGCTCAAGAACAGCCTGATCAAACTGCACGCTAATGTCGAAGCCGTTCAAGCCTCCACGGAGCTGGGACAGTTCAATTTGTCCGAAGTGGTATCGCGACTGGCTGCAACGACCAGCACCTCGATGTTCGCGCTCAATACCCAGAATCACTCGATGATGGTAGGGAGCGCTGTCACAACCGAAGGCCGTCGTTACTATTTCTATGATCCGAACGTTGGGATCTTTGCCTTCGACAACACCAAGAGTCTGTCCAGAGCCATGGAGCAGCACTTAGTGGGGAGTAAGCTGGCCGAGCACTACGGCTTGTTCGGCAGCAACTCGGTGCCAACCTTCAACCTGGTTGAAATCAATGCCGGTAAGATGGCTGAGGTACCCGTGAGC
The DNA here is from genome assembly GCF_042879375.1 of Photorhabdus sp. RM323S. Classification (NCBI taxonomy): domain Bacteria; kingdom Pseudomonadati; phylum Pseudomonadota; class Gammaproteobacteria; order Enterobacterales; family Morganellaceae; genus Photorhabdus; species Photorhabdus sp. RM323S. The sequence goes on along the minus strand of NZ_JBHFKZ010000020.1, from coordinate 36,491 downwards.
AATGGCCTGAACGTGGCCGATCTGACCCGGTTTGAGGAACTGTCTAATGTCATTGGGCAACGGCGTCAAGTCGAGCAGGCAGTGAGTGCACAAGAGCGGATCAAAGAAAACTTACAACTGGGCACTGCGTTGAAGACCTTTGACGTCGAGCAATGGGGTGCACGGTTCGAAGCCGCCAGTACCCGGCTGGCACAAAAGCACCAACTGGACAACCGCTGGCTACCGATCATCGCCACAACCGAAGACCAGGGGGAAGGTCGCTACCGGGTCCAGTTCATCAACCGTGACCAACCCGAGCAGACCCGTTGGTTAGTCACCGGTGATAACACCTTTGTCGAATTCCGGCGCTTCGTCGATGAGCATATGAGTGTGCTGAACGAGCACTTTACCCTGGAGCACGGTCGGATGCGGCCTCGCGGCGGGGTTGGCGAGACCGCGCCAGTGGACGGGTTGAACGCCGGGTTTGCAGTCCAGACGCTGATCCAGTGGTTTTCTGACAAGAACCGTCATGATGCTGCAAACGGAGTGGCTTCGCCTGATCTAGCCACCGCGCTCAAGGTCCACAGCTACCTCAACTTTGTCCAGATGGCTCACGGTGGTATGCAGGATGTGGTCAAGATCACCGCACTGGTGCGTACGGCGCTACGCGGCGAAGTGGTGGCCGCCGAAACCTCACTCAAGGGTTTTGCCTTGAACCTGGGCCACACCGTCAACGAAGGCGCTGGCTTGCTGTTTGGCGGAGCCATGGTCGGTCTGGATGCCTATGAGCTGGCCCACGCTGAGAACAATGTGCAGAAGGCGGTATTCGGTACCCAACTGGCGTTCGACTCGGCTAGCTTTGTCACCGGCGCAGCCGGGGTAGGGGCTGGGTTGGTCGGTGCTTCGACAGCTGGGGCAGTACTCGGTGGGGCCGGGGTGATCCTTGGCGGGCTTGCGGTGGGCTTTACGGCATTGGCGCAGGCCTTTGGTGCGGTCGCCGAGGATGCCAAGGCGGTGGGCCGTTACTTCGATGCAGTCGACAAGGCGTACAAAGGCAACGGCTATCGTTATGACGACAAGAATAAGGTACTGGTACCTCTTGCCGGGGCGGTGGTTAAAAGCCTTGACTTGAGCAAGAGCCAGATCAGCTTCGACAGCCAGTACATCTACCGCACCCATTCTGGCTCTACCGGTTCGGGGAAAATCAATTACTTCTTCTGGGTCGGTGACTTTCCACGAATGGTTCATAACCGTGGTCAGGCGATCGAGGTGCGCAGCGGCATTGGTTACAAGGACGTCTCGAAGCCCCTTGAGCACAGCGATAGCTATGTTGTGATCTTGCCGGGCACGCCCAAATCCTACATTAGCTACGAATATATGCTGCTCCCCGGTGCCACGACACGCCACGACACCGGTTTTGACGTGATCCGCAGGCTCGAGGAAGACAAGCGGTTCGATTACGATTTCTACATCTTTCCGGGTGAGGAGACTATCCGCAGGACTCATCATGAGTATGTCGATACCCCGATCGAGGTGGTGCTCGATCAGCGCAACCGGCAACTGGTGGTGCCCGAACTACCCAAGGAGCTGTATGGTTTTCTGCGTTACGAGATCAAAGGGGCGGGAGGAGAGTACCTGATTGGCCTCAACAAAGGCACCCAAGTTAAGCTCACGAGCGATGTCGTCAATACGTGGATCATCGATAGCAGCCAGCTCGTTAGTGACAACATCAGTGTGTCGAAGGACCAACTGGTGGTTGGCGGGGTTGTGGTAGAACTCGATTTGGCCCAGAACGGGCAGGTATTGGTAGTCAACGGCAAGGGTGAAGTGCGCAAAGTCGATCTCGTCAGCCTGACAGCTCAGGTGGTAAGCGAAGATGCGAGCAAATGGCAGATGTCCGGCCAGAAAATCGAGCAGCACCTGAGTAATTTAGCCAAGGCACATCAGTTGCGTGGACAGTACGTGGTAGTGGAGAACTACAGCTACAATGGACGTGATGTTGGCCGGGCTTTCTACGACGTGACCAAGGACCGCATGCTGTTTACCAACACCAGCGAAGAGCGGGCCAGACATGCCCAACTGGGTGCAGTGATGGGCGATCATGCCTATTTCTACGACGCCGACAACGCAGTGGCGTGGCGGGTAAACATTTCCACTGGACAGATCGACGCGCAGTTTGAGCCATGGTTCAACAGGAATGCGGGCAAGATCAGTCGGCTATGGCAGGAGGGAGATGCGGTCTACCTGGCGCGCCGTTATCAGCTAGAAGAGAAGGAGACTGAACTGAGCTATCGGATCCTCGGTGACCGAATGGAGTTGGTTAGTGTGGTAGGTGATGATGCGCTGCTCCAGCTTTCGGCACGCACCGGTCGGCATGGTAATGAGCTAAAAGCCATACTCCGGGACTACGAGAGCAATAGTACCCAGCGTGGGACTCCGATGTATACTCTGAGTGCTCGGCTGATCAAACCGACTTGTGCGGCGCTGGTCACCGTGTTCGGCGTGGATGCGGCTGGCGTGCCGCACCGCTACTGGATACGCACCAACGACGGGACGCTAATCAAGCCGAATCTGGCACCACCTACGGATCAGATCTTGAATTTCGGAGCACACGAACAGACCCGCAGTGCCTGGAAGATCCCGGCCGACCTGGTGTTAGCAGGGAGCATGCCGCAGTCCGGAGGCAAGGAAGTGTTTTTCTTCTACAGCAAGAAGCAAAAGGCCCTGTTCCGCCAGGAAGGCCCCGGGCAGGCGGTACTCGACGCCAACCAGCCGAGCGCATTGCGGGTTACCATTCCGGCCTTGGTCAACGTGATTAATTTGAACAGTCATCTGGTCGCGATGACCGAGGACGGGCGAGTGGCCCAGCTTGATGCATTGGGGCAGTTTAGCTACACAGCTGTCAACGAGCATTGGCTCAAGGGACGTACCCACTGGTGGCAGGACCTGCCCAGTGTCACCGGCAACAATGCCACCCTAGCCGTGTTAGGAGTCAAAGGCACCGACGGTAAGAGCGTGCTACCGGTGTGGTACCACAACGGTCAGGTAGTTGTGGCTTCCCTGCAAGATAAGCATTTGCAGCTCCTGGGTTTTGAAACGAACGGCCCCGGCGCGCGACTGTTCGACCCCGTCAGCGGCAAGTTGTATCGTCAGCCGCCGATGACTGCTGATGCGCTGGCTGCCGCATTCGGTACAGACGAGGTGCTTGAAGTCTCGGCGCAACTTCCTGCTGCCAGTGAGCTGGTGCCTGAACTGCACCTCAAGGCAGCGGAACAAGTCGATGTCGGGCTGCGCCTGACCACCGTCAAGGGCGAGATCCTGCTGCGAACCAATGACGGCGAATTGCAGTTAGTTGCCGTTGACAAAGGCTGGCAACAAGACAACCTCCCCCATCTGCCACAGGCACTTGCTGAGGTCGCCGGTCAGTGGCGAGTCAAAGGCGTGCTGACCTTGCAAGGTCATGGCTCGCAAGGCTGGTTTGACGTCGACAGTGGTCAAGTGTTCTCCAGCGATGGTATCCCGGCCACAAATAACCTGCGTTTCGTCGGAATTGCTGCCGGGAAAAAGGGCGCGTACGTGTACAGCCCAACGGAGCAGGCGTTGTACTGGGTTAAGGACGGCGGTGTGCAGAAGATAAACCATTACACCGATGTCGAGCGCATTGGTTCGTCACTGTTGATTCAGAACGGGGGCAAGGGTGGTCACCAGGACGATTTGACCCCACCGTTGATCGTCGGTGTTGACAGCGTGGTGCTGCATGGCGGCGCTGATGACAATACCTACCGTCTCAGTCAGGCGATGTGGTCGCATTACCGCACGGTCGTCATTGACAACAATGACCCCGGCCAAGCCCTGGACCGCTTGATCATGCCGGTGACCAATGCGGAAAAAATCCTCGTCAGCCGCCATGAGGATGACCTGATGCTGACCGATTCGGTCAATGCCACAGCCCTGGTGATACGCAAAGTGTTCGGTAGCCAAGCGGTGACGCACCGGCATCTGCAAATCAAGCTGGAAGGTTCCTCGTCGGTGATCAGCGTTGATCATTTGGTCAAAGGCTTTGCCAAAGTGGGAACAACCAAGGATGGCTTGTTCGAACTGTCCTGGGCCACCCAGTAGCCAGTTAATGGCGGCGGATACCGCCGCCTCGGTCAGGAGGGCCCTAGCCTGGCTAAGTTGAGCGGGGTGACGGCATTCGCGAACACCTGCTGAAAAACCGTCAGGCTGGCAGGCGGTACTGGTGCCTTCACTGACCGCCCTTCTGAAAAATTGCGCTTATTAGTCAAATCCACCAAATTCACTCCAGAGATGGAAGTAAGAATTGACAGGTTAAAGACCGGATAGACCGGTCTTTAAATATATTTCTCAGCATGAAAAAGGAGCAAGGATGGGTTTTCGACAACATTGGATCAGAGTGGAGTGCCGTTATAACCTTGAGTTTGTTACTGCTTGATTACAGAGTGAAAACAGCGATGATAGCAACAATACTCAGGATCGCTGCCAGGCCGTAGAAAACCCATTTTCCTGCCGGGACATGGATTTTCAGGTCATGCATACCGTGATGAATACGGTGTAAACCGCACCATAGCGGTAGAGTAATCATTAGTAATAAGAAAGCACGACCAATCAAGCTCTGACAGAAAGTCAGAATCCGGTCATAGCTTAACGCTTCCGGCGCAACTCCCAGTGGTAAAATGATGACTACCAGTAAGATAATGGCTGGAGCCACAATTGCGCCCCACATACCCCCGGCACCAAATAATCCCCAGAAAATCGGTTCATCGGAACGTTTAGGTATTTGATTCATCAGATCCTCCTTATTGGGGTTAAAGTAAGGCTATGCCTAAGATAATGGTGGTGACAATAATGGTGACGGCCCATAACAGCTTGATCACGGGCTCAGGTCCCATTTTTTCACCTTTTATCACTATGTTCGCTGCCTTTGGTGCCAGTTCAAACCAAGTTTTGGTGTGTAGCAGAGCGCCCAGTAAAGTGACGATGTTAATCAGCAGAATAACTGGATTTTGCAAGAACGTGACGAATCCATCCCAGCTTTGTGTACCACCTTTTAGAGCGAATACACCGTATATTAGCAAGATACTGAACCACACTGTCGTAACCGCAGTACTTTCACGCAGAATATAGAAGCGATAAAAACCCAGTTTCTGCCACCAGTTAGGAGCCATACTGCGAACATAAGGTTTACGTTTGGTAGTCATTGCGCTATTTCCCCCCTTATTGTGGTTTCAGCATGGCGATCATGAAGTCTTTTGCACTTTCGATTTTGCCTTGTTGAATAGCGGCAGCCGGATCGACATGTTTTGGGCAGACTTCAGAACAATAGCCGACGAAAGTACAGCTCCATACCCCATTCTGGCCGTTAAGTTGTGGCATACGTTCTTTCTTACCGCGATCACGATTGTCAAGATTGTAACGGTGAGCCAGAGTAATTGCTGCCGGTCCGATAAACTCGGGGTTCAAACCGAACTGAGGGCAAGCGGCATAGCAAAGACCACAGTTGATACAACCAGAAAACTGATGATATTTTGCCATCTGTGTCGGAGTTTGAATGTTCGGACCTTCAGAAGGTTTACGACCATTCCCGATAATGTATGGTTTGATAGCTTCCAGGCTTTCAATAAAGTGAGTCATATCTACTACCAGGTCACGCTCAATAGGAAAGTTAGCCAGCGCTTCAACTTTCATACCTTGTGGATAATCACGCAGGAAGGTTTTACAGGCCAGTTTCGGCACACGGTTAACCATCATGCCACAAGAGCCACAGATAGCCATCCGGCAGGACCAGCGGTAAGAGAGGTCGAGGGCCAGATTGTCTTTAATGTAACCTAACGCATCAAGCAACGAGGTCTGTTCATCATAAGGAACCTCATAGGTTGTAGAATGGGGTTCAGCATCATTTTCCGGGTTGTAACGCATGACCGCCATTCTCAACGTTTTCATATCAGCCATTCGCCTGCTCCTTTTTTTCTTGTGCCGCAGCTTCACCGCCGTATACGCGTTTCGCCGGAGTGGACTTAGTAATTTTTACGTCACTGTATTCCAGACGAGGTGCACTTTCAGAGTTATAGAAAGCCAGAGTATGTTTAAGGAAATTTTCATCATCGCGTTCGGTGCAACCTTCATCCAGACGTTGATGTGCGCCACGGGACTCTTTACGATTTATCGCAGAGTGAATCATACATTCGGCTACATCCAGACCAAAGCTAAGCTCAATGGTGTACAGCAGATCAGTGTTGAAAACACGAGTGTTATCAGTGATCTTCACATGTTTAAAGCGATCTTTCAGTTCAGCAATCTTATCAACCGTTTTCTGCATGAGTTCAGGGGTACGGTAAATACCGCAGCCTTCCTCCATAGAGATGCCCATTTCATCACGGATCTTCGACCAACTTTCCGTTCCTTCCTGTTTTAGCAAGTTATTCAAACGCGCTGCTACATCACTTGCCTGGGCATCCAGTGCGCGGTTATTGACAGGTTTAGCTTGCTGAACATGTTTAACCGCTTCTTCACCAGTCAGGCGGCCAAAGACCACCAGTTCAGCCAGAGAATTGGATCCAAGACGGTTTGCACCATGCAGACCAACAGAGGAACATTCACCGACAGCGAACAGACCTTTAATGCGGGTTTCACATTTCTGGTCAGTTTCAATACCCCCCATAGTGTAGTGTGCGGTAGGGCGAACCGGAATGGGCTCTTTAACCGGATCAACACCTACATACGCTTTTGCCAGTTCACAGATAAAGGGCAGACGCTCAAGTAATTTCTTCTCACCCAGATGGCGCAGATCCAGATAAACAACATCGCCACGCTGAGTGGAAATAGTACGACCGGCACGCCATTCATGCCAAAAAGCCTGAGAAACTTTGTCACGGGGACCCAGTTCCATATATTTGTTTTCAGGTTTGCCCAGTGGGGTTTCAGGGCCGAGGCTATAATCTTGTAAATAGCGGTAACCATCCTTATTGACCAGAATCCCACCTTCACCACGACAACCTTCGGTCATCAGGATGCCGGAACCTGGCAGACCAGTTGGATGATACTGAATAAACTCCATATCACGCAGTGGGACGCCATGACGGAATGCCATGCCCATACCATCACCCGTTACGATACCGCCGTTCGTGTTGTAACGGTATACACGGCCTGCACCACCGGTTGCCATAATAACGGCATTGGCCCGGATCTGAATTTTGGTGCCTTCCATCATATTCAGTGCAACCAAGCCACATACCTGCCCTTCATCTACCAAAATGTCGAGGACAAAATGTTCATCAAAACGTTGGATTTGGGGGTATTTCAGAGAGGTCTGGAATAGGGTATGCAGCATATGGAAACCGGTTTTATCCGCAGCGAACCAAGTGCGTTCTATCTTCATACCACCGAAACGACGCACGTTGACGGAACCATCTTCTCTACGGCTCCACGGACAGCCCCATTGCTCCAGTTGGATCATTTCTGTTGGGCAATGTTCGACAAAGTATTCGACAACATCTTGTTCACACAGCCAGTCACCACCAGATACAGTGTCATTGAAATGGAAATCGTAGGAGTCGTGAGCTTGAGTGACTGCGGCTGATCCGCCTTCTGCTGCCACTGTGTGGCTACGCATTGGGTAAACTTTTGAGATCAAAGCAATCTTCATTTGAGGATTGGCCTCAGCTGCGGCAATTGCGGCACGTAGACCCGCCCCCCCGGCTCCGATGATAGCGAGATCGGCATTAAAGGTTTGCACTGTGCTTCTCCATTGTTTAAGTGAAATGAGTCAGTAAGTAAAAGAGTCGTAACTTTCCTGAATGTTGTTGTTATTGTTTCTCATATAGCAGGATTCTGTAGGTAAAATCCGGTGCTTTAACGATTAAGGGTAGCTATTTGCTACTTTTTGTGTGGTATTAAGTATAGCGAATTGCAAGTGAGGGAAATTTGATATGAAAGGGGGTTTTGTCAGATTTTCTCACTAAAACATGATCTGAGATAGGAATTAGTGGCAGAACCACTGCTTAGTGGGGAAATGGTACTATATCGTGGCGCTTGATTGGCTATTTATTACATACTAAAAAAGTCTAATTATTCTTTTAATTTAAACATGATAATAACCTATGATTATTGAATAAATGTGAATGAGAATTAAATTATAATTGGTTATATTCTCCAGAATAAATAGAAAATATATTTCATTGTTTAGTGATAATAGTATATATTCAACAATGGAATTTTTTCAGCCATAGAAAATAGAGATGGTATTTAAATGACATTCTATAAATAATTAATTTAAGAAATTAAATATATTTAAACAGGAGGATATGATGGCACTACCAGATCACACTATTGCATTGCAGGCAGATAATGGGGACTTTATTTGAGTCGGGTTGTTCGAGCTGGTAGCAGTTATATTGAAGCTAAGGGTTAGAGTATTGATGTTTATTCTACATTTACAGTAGAAGATGTCGACGATAATGTGATAGCCTTGCGTGCAGATAATGGGAAACACCTGAGCCGGATTAACATAAGTGGTCTTAATTATATTAAGCCGGATAAGACCGATATAGACGTTTTTTGCCAATTTAAATTGATAACATTGTTCGAGTAAATAGTGATTTTGGTTGGCATTGGTTTTGTCGTGATTAAGCAAAATTGATCACAACTTTAGTATTTATTCGACGGTAATATTTCGGCAGATAGCTAATAATGATATATCCGGCTGTAGCAAATTTACTGTAGTCTTGAGGTAGGACAAGCTAAGTTGTTCCGGGATGATCAGACGGTAATAATTTGTCTGATATGTGTGATGCAGGTAGACTGCATGTTTTGTTTTATTTTGGAGTCATTTACATGAACGAAACAGCGAACTGGCAGCCAAGTGCACCTATCGCCAACTTGCTGAAACGGGCGGCTCTTTTAGCAGAAATACGACGCTTTTTCGCAGAGCGCGGGGTATTGGAAGTTGAAACACCTGCACTTGGGCAGTCTACAGTGACTGATATTCAACTGTTTTCTTTTCAGACAGAGTTTGTTGGTCCAGGTGCCGCAGATGGCATGACTCTATATCTGATGACAAGTGCGGAATTTCACATGAAACGCCTGCTGGCGGCAGGAAGTGGCCCTATTTATCAGATCAGCCGCTGCTTCCGTAACGAAGAAGCGGGTCGTTATCATAATCCTGAATTTACTATGCTGGAATGGTATCGGCCTCACTATGATATGTATCGTCTAATAAATGAGGTTGATGATTTACTTCAGCAGATTCTGGACTGCGAAAGTGCAGAATCACTCTCTTATCAGCAGGCTTTTCTGCGTTATCTGGATATTGATCCGTTGTCCGCAGAGAAAGAAAAATTGCGTGAAGTCGCCGCTAAACTGGATCTGAGTAATATTGCTGATACAGAGGAAGATCGGGATATTTTGTTGCAGCTTTTGTTTACCGTCGGTGTTGAGCCGCATATTGGTACTGAAAGGCCAACTTTTATCTACCATTTTCCCGCTTCTCAGGCCTCTCTGGCAGAAATTAGTAAAGAAGATCATCGGGTTGCTGAGCGTTTTGAAGTCTATTTCAAAGGTGTTGAACTGGCAAATGGTTTCCGGGAACTCACTGATGGTGATGAACAACGTCAGCGTTTTGAACAGGATAACCGTAAACGTGCGGAACTGGGTTTACCTGTCCGGCCGATTGATGAAAATTTGATTGGTGCCCTGAAACAGGGGATACCTGAGTGTGCAGGAGTGGCACTTGGCGTTGATCGTCTGGTGATGCTGGCTTTAGGCGCAGAAAGGCTCAGTGATGTCATTGCCTTTTCGGTAAATAAGGCATAAAACAGCAGGGCGTTGATTAAGACGCCCTGCTTGCATCTATCTCACTTATGTTGATTCTGTTTTTGTAGGAATTTCACACCCAAATCAGGAAAATCGGTAAATACGCCGTCTACACCCGCTTGATTATAAATAATATCGAAAAGTTGATCGCCGTTGGTAGCATATTTAGGCAGTGCATCAACCCGAATGGTGTATGGATGGACTTTCATATTGTTATCGTGAGCGTCTTTCACCATACCAGTTAACTTAATATTGGTTGGTGTGGAATCCTCCGACACAATCATATGGTAATCAGGGCCAATGCCATCGGCATATTGTGCCACTTCTTTCATTGCACCTGGTTTGAACATCCAATCGTAGCTGTAATTTACCCATTTGCCGTTTGGTTTTTGTTCATAGGTTTCATTCCAGTTGGTATAGGCGATAAGTTGAACCAGTTTCAGATCCATGCCCAGTTTAGGTTCAAGCTCGTTTTTAATGCGTTTGAGTTCGTTGGCATCAAAACATTGCAGGTAAACTTTATCGCTTTTCTTGGTGTAACCATATTCTTTCAATACTGCCAGCACCTGAGTGGAAATATCTTTGCCTTCTTGCTGATGGAACCATGGTGCTTTGATTTCAGGGTAGATGCCGATATTTTTACCCGTTGATTTATTCAACCCTTGAACGAACTCAATCTCTTCCTGAAAAGTATGGATACGGAAATCAGATTTCCACATCGGGAAACGGCTAGAGAAGCTCTGTTCCTGTTTGTCATTTTTAATATTGAAACCTTCCGTGAATTTTAGTGACTTGATTTCAGGTAAGGTAAAGTCGATGGCATAGTAGCGTCCGTCTTGACGAGCACGGTCAGGGAATTTATTGGCAACATCAGTCACGCGATCGAGGTAATGATCATGCAATACTACCAGCTCGTTATCTTTAGTCATAACCAAGTCTTGTTCCAGATAATCGGCACCTTCGGCGTAAGCCATAGCCTTGGCTGGCAGAGTGTGTTCTGGCAAGTATCCGCTGGCACCGCGATGTGCGATCACGATCTTATCTGTCGCCTGTGCTATGCCCGACATAGATGATACTAAAATCATACCTGCTACCATTGTTTTGATTGGAGCTTGCATATGTATTTCTCCGTTTAAGCAATGAAATTAAGAGTCGATCTTAAAAACTGTTTGTTTTGATGTGTTAGCCATGCCGCTTACTGGTATAGTCTTTTAGTTTAAAGACTGAAAAAAGCCGCGACATAAATAATGTCGCGGCTTTATTAATATTATCAGTGAAATATCACAGTTTAATGACAGTAACTAACCATATTGACGGGCTAATTCCTGTTTATGTTTGCTTTCTGTGATCATGACAATCAGTAATAGAATAACGGCCAGGATACTACCACCAATCATTACCATAAACCCGCTATCCCAGCCGAAGAAGTCAACGGTGTAGCCGATGACAGCACTTGCCGCAACAGAGCCACCTAAGTAACCAAACAAGCCGGTGAAGCCAGCGGCTGTACCGGCCGCTTTTTTCGGTGCCAGCTCAAGGGCGTGCAGACCGGTCAGCATCACTGGGCCGTAGATAAGGAAGCCGATAATCAACATACAAGCCATGTCTACCGTTGGATTACCAGCTGGGTTCATCCAGAATACGACCGTTGCGATAGTAACTAATGTCATAAAGAATACGCCTGTTGCACCACGGTTACCTTTAAATACTTTGTCTGACATCCAGCCACACAGTAGTGTACCTGGGATACCGGCATATTCGTACAGGAAGTAAGCCCATGAAGATTTATCCAGTGCGAAATGCTTGACCTCACGCAGATAGGTTGGTGACCAATCAAGAACACCGTAACGCAGCAGATAAACGAACACGTTAGCCATAGCGACCATCCACAGCAGTTTGTTCGGTAATACATACTGCATGAAGATCTGCCTGGCTGTTAATTCTTCTTCATTTTTCTCTGTGTAATCAGATGGGTAGTCGTTTTTATACTCTTCAATTGATGGCAAGCCACAAGATTGTGGTGTGTCACGCATTAAGGCAAAAGCGATCAGTGCAACGAGAATTGCGGCGAAAGCTGGCATATAAAGTGCGGCTTTCCAGTCATTAAACCACGCCATACCCAGCAGGAACAGCAGCGGAGGTAAACCACCACCGACATTATGCGCACAGTTCCAGACGGAGACTATCCCGCCACGTTCTTTCTGTGACCACCAATGCACCATAGTACGGCCGCAGGGAGGCCAACCCATGCCCTGGAACCAACCACACATGAACAGCAGCACAAACATAATCGCGATACTGGAAGTCGCCCAAGGTACGAAACCCATAAACAGCATGACGGCCGCTGCGAGAATCAGACCAGCAGGTAAAAAGACCCGCGGGTTAGAACGGTCGGATATGGAGCCCATGATAAATTTAGAGAAACCATATGCAATAGAGATCCCTGATAGCGCGAAACCGAGATCACCCTTGGAAAAACCTTGTTCAACCAGATAAGGCATTGCAAGCGCAAAGTTCTTCCTTACCAAATAGTAAGCAGCATAACCAAGAAAAATGCCCATAAAAATTTGCCAGCGTAGGCGGCGATAGACTGGATCTATCTGTTTTGCTGACAGTCGGGGCTTATGAAGCGCCGGCTTGAAAATACTTAACATATTTTGCCTCCGATGGCTTTTTTGGTTATGTGAACAGCTCACCGGTTGACTAATGCCACCGGATGGAAAAGCGAGAGGTTTTATAAGTGATTATTTTCCATAACGAAAATTATGATAGTCGAAATAACCCAACCTATCTGTGAGACAAGACTCAGTTGTTAAAATCGTTTTGCCCTGGCGATAATTTTGAGTGATTTGTTAACTTTTTAAAACGTACTTTACCAATGAAATTGTGACTATCGTCACAATAACGAGCTTTACTTAATTTCTGGTGAGCGTTTTTGGTTCGTTTTTGTTCTTTATCAAACAAAAAACCCAGTTTTTGTGCATATTCTATTATTTGTCCCTGGGAGTTTGAGCAAATAATGGATGAGAATTTTTGGCCTGAATAACGCCGACGCACTTGTCTATCTGACGTACTGGCTTTGATCGGTGCGTTTTATGTCCTATTCCAGACGAAGGAATCTTCTGTACTGATTTTCCTACTGCAATCTATGAGGAATGAGCTGTTAATCGATTTTAACGATGATATATGGCTTTGACGATGTGGCTGTAATTTGACAGACTAATCAGCTACACGATTGTATAGCTGATAATATGCCAATGGAGGAACCATGACAACACGTTATGACAGTGACTTTTATGGCTGGACGCAGGAGCAGGCAAATTTGCTTCGTTCTGGTAATCTTGAGCAACTGGATACTGAAAATCTTCTTGAGGAAATAGAAGCAATGGGGCGAAGTGAGCGCAGAGAACTACGGTCCCGGCTGGAGATTTTACTCGCACACTTGTTGAAATGGAGATATCAGGCAAATCGCCGGGGGCGTAGCTGGGAGCTGACTATTGAAGAACAGAGAGATAAGGCAGCTGAATGTTTGAAAGAATCTCCCAGTCTGAGAAATAAGTTAGATGAGCATTTGGGAAAAGCTTACATTGCTGCTCGTCGATTAGCAGAAAAGGAAACGATGATTAATCAGAATGTATTTCCTGCAACCTGCCCCTGGACGTTTGAGCAAATAATGGATGAGAATTTTTGGCCTGAATGACCCCGACGCACTTATCTATCTTGACGCACTGGTTTTGGTCAGTGCGTTTTCTTGTCGTTCAATAACCCGGTCAATTTATTTTCACCTCGCCGCGAACGGCATTAACAGAAACGATTTGTCCTTTACCGACTTCTGACAACGAATTTAGATCAGCGATAGTGGCTTTAGGTTGTCCGAACAAAAAGTAAGAGCGGGAAGTTTCCCCACTCTTTTCAGGTTTAATACAGCCAGTCGCGCCCCATCCGGTCAGCAGTAAGAATAGCGGCATACACTTTTTCCGGTGTCACTTCAAAAGGCAGGTTGTGAATGGTTTCGCCTTCAGCACAACTGGCCTCCGCCACTGCCATCACTTTCTCTTTCAGTTTTTCACCGTCTTTCACGCCAAGTTGATCTAACGTAATCGGTAGACCGATCTGCACGCAGAAATCAAGCAAAGTATCCAATTCTTCATTTGGGCTATTTTCCAGCACTAGCTGAACCAATACCCCGAAAGCGACTTTTTCACCGTGATACATATGGTGACATTCTTCCAATACGGTAAGGCCGTTGTGTACAGAATGAGCGCCAGCAACACCCGTATTTTCAAAGCCTAGGCCACTCAAATAAGTAGTGGCTTCAATAACATTTTCCACCGCAGGTGTACTGACCCCTGCCTCAACAGCCAGTTTTGCTTTATAACCTTCTTCCAATAAAGTTTCGTAACAGAGATGGGAAAGAGCCATCGCAGTACGAGATATTCCACCACCGGTCATTCTAGGCTTATGGCCGGCATAACAGACGCGTGCTTCGAAGTAAGTTGCCAGTGCGTCGCCAATTCCGGCAATCAGGAAGCGGGTTGGGGCTTTAACAATAATACTGGTATCAATCAGTACAATATCTGGGTTAGTTGGGAAAAACAGATAATCCTCATATTCGCCGTCATCGGTGTAAACAACAGAGAGAGCACTGGTTGGAGCGTTAGTCGAGGCGATAGTTGGTGCAATCAGAATAGGTAATTTGGATTCGTGAGCAACTGCTTTTGCGGTATCTTGTACTTTACCGCCACCGATACCAATAACAGCCTGGCATTCGTGCTTTTTAAGCATGTCAGACAAGCGCTGAATTTCATTACGGCTACATTCACCGCCAAACACTTCAAAATAGCTGGTAACATCAGATTCTTCCAGGCTGCTATGAACGGTATCTCCTACTAATCTCATAGCAGAGTTACCGATAATAACAAAAACATGGTCGGCGATGGCTTTTGTGTATTTACCAATATGAAGCAGGGCATCAGGTCCCTGAATATATTTGGCTGGAGATTGAATAACTTTTAGCATAAAAATACTCCTTTTGTGGAAACTCAACGTCTGTTTGCCGTATAAATCTTCCTGACAAACAGGGAGCAGGATGTGACAGACTAGGAAATTGGCTTCGGATGAAAAAAGTACTTAATGACTTAACAGACTAACACTATATGATAAAAAATAATGGTTGGTTATGGATAAATAAAGTTGTTATACCCGTTTTATCGCGGGAAATATGTATTTTTTTGATCTATGCCCGGTATCTGCCGGGCAGATGAAAATCAGCGAACGTGGATATGAGCATTGCCAGCCGGGTAAGCGAAAAAATATTTCAGAATCAGGTTCAGTGAAATGCCGTAAGCTGGCAGAAAAAAGAGCAAGCATATTAATAATTTAAAACAGTAATCCACTAATCCAATCTCGACCCAGTTAGCGGCCATGAAGGCGTCAGTACTACGGTAGAAGGCGATAAAGAAGAAGGCAAGAGTATCAAGCAGATTGCCAAAGAACATAGCGACGGCGGGAGCGACCCACCAGTTACGTTTTTGGCGCAAGCGGTTAAAGACATATACATCCAGTATTTGCCCAAGTGAATAGGCCATAAAGCTGGCACAAGCGATACGGGCGACAAATAGATTGAATTCAAACAGCGCTGTAAACTTTTGCCACGTCCCTTGGAAGAAGAGGGCTGAAATAATATAAGAGATCAATAGTGCAGGGATCATAACAGTAGTAATGATTCGCCTTGCCAGCGGGGCACCATAGATACGAACCGTCAAATCTGTTGTAAGAAAAATAAATGGAAAAGTAAAGGCTCCCCAAGTGGTATGAAAACCAAAAATAGAGACAGGTAATTGCACCAGATAATTACTAGAAGTCATAATCAGGATATGAAATAAAGAAAGCCAAATCAAAGCAGTAGTTCGTTGCTGCGTAGTTGTAGTCAATGAAAGCATATTGTACCTTTTTGGATAATGGGGTGAGGGAACCCAATGAAATATCTGCCGCTTTAGCCGACAGTGCATCGTATGATACGTCTGTTGCCCACAAAATCAAAATGCCAGCCTGTAAAGTTAATTTTTGATAGCTTTTTTATAATATAATCTACTTTCATAAATTGCTTGAAATGACAGAGATAGTTATGCCAGATGTTTTTGCCAATCCAGATAAGACTCTTGATACACAAGGACTTCGTTGTCCTGAGCCTGTGATGATGGTACGGAAAACCGTACGTCATATGGAAGCAGGGCAGATGTTATTAATTCTTGCTGATGATCCGGCAACCACGCGTGATATTCCCGGTTTCTGCCGTTTTATGGAGCATCAGCTCGTGGCGCAAGAAACAGAACAGATGCCTTATCGCTATCTGGTTCGGAAAAAAGAGGGCTAACATTAACGTTGAACAGACTATAAAAGTGACGGGAAGCTTCCGGTTCTACGGCGGCGGAAATTACTGAGATGGAGGGTGAGCCAGACCACGGGCACAGGATATGGGCCGACCGTTGGAATAAGACCCATATCCTGATTGATATTACAGAAATCACTCACTGTATAGCGCTAAACAGATTTCATTATTTCACTTTCATTCTCAGTAACCTGACAGCATTTGCCGTCACAAGAGCGGTAGCGCCAGAGTCCGCGAGTACTGCCATCCACAGACCCGTAATACCCAACAGACTGGTGACAAGGAAAACCCCTTTTAATCCCAGCGCAATAGCAATGTTCTGGCGGATATTATTGTGAGTGGCGCGAGAAAGGGCGATGATTTCCGACAAACCGGTCAGACGGTTGTGAGTCAATGCTGCATCTGCGGTTTCCAACGCAACATCAGTACCGCTTCCCATAGCCACACCGATACTGGAAGCTTTCATTGCAGGTGCGTCATTAATGCCGTCACCGACCATCATTGTGCTGTGATCTTTATTCAGCGTCATAACAGCGTTGACTTTATCTTCCGGCATTAATCCAGCGCGGAAATCTATTCCTAACTGACCCGCAATTGCGGTCGCAGCACGCGGGTTATCACCTGTTAGCATTACTGATTTTATACCCTGATCTTTTAGTAAACGAATGGCATCTATTGCATCCTGACGCAATGTATCCTGCATAGCGATAAGGCCGGTAAATCGCCCATCATGCATCACGGCAACAACGGTTTTACCGTGATCTTCTAATTGAGCAATTTTTTGTTTCCAACGATTGGATAACGTGCCCTCTGGCAGTTTTCCGGGCGCACTGACTAGAATGCGTTTGCCGTCTAACTGACCTTCAACACCAATACCTGCCAGCGCCTTACGATGATCAGCTTCAGTGACATTAATGTTTTTACTTTCCGTATGTTGCAGGATAGCTTTGGCCAGTGGGTGATGAGAGCCGCTTTCTACTGCGGAGGCCAGAGCTAATAGCTGAGATTCGTTGATATTTTCTACTGGTTGTACATCAGTGACTTGGGGTTTACCGGCGGTCAGTGTACCTGTCTTATCAAAGGCGATGGTTGTGATTCGGCCAAGTTGCTCCAGTGCTGCACCACCTTTAATCAGCGCACCCCGGCGGGTTGCGGCGGCAAGTGCTGAGGTGATTGCAGCTGGTGTGGAAATCACCAGAGCACAAGGGCAACCAATCAGTAGTAAAGTAAGGCCACGGTAAATCCAAGTTTCCCACGGTTGGCTGAATACTGTGGGTGGAATTATAATCACCAACGCAGAAAATAGCATAATCAGCGGCGTGTAAATCCGGCTGAAACGATCAATAAAGCGCTCAATAGGTGCGCGGCGTTCTTCTGCTTCTTCAATCAGTTGCAGGATGCGGTCAATAGCGTTGTTACCCTGTTCGGACAGCACTTTCATCTGTACTGAACGATCCACAGACAGACAACCTGCCGGGACTTTTTCTCCCAGCATTCGTTCAACTGGAATGGATTCACCTGTCAGAGCACTTTCATCAAAGCTGGCGAATGAACTGAGTAATTCAGCATCAGTCGGTAAACGTCCACCTGGTGCAACCTCAATAATATCTCCGGGGCGTAGATCGGCGACCGGGACAGTTTTTTTCTCACCATTTTTTACCAACAGTGCTTCTTCCGGGACCAATGCCATCAATGCGCGCACGCCTAGACGTGCGCGGCCGGCTGCGTAGGATTCCAGCATTTCACCAAGCATAAACAGCAGCAGTACCATTGCCGCTTCGGCGGTGGCATCAATAAATAGCGCGCCGATTGCCGCAACGCTCATCAATGTTTCAATAGCGAATGGTGTGCCTGACCGTATTAGCTGCCAAGCTTTGCGGGCAATAGGCACCAATCCAATGACGGTGGTGATAATAAAGGCAATACGACCAAGTGGGGCGTTAACATTGGAAATTCCCCAGCTTGTTAGCATCATCAGTGAAAGAATGATGATCGGTGCAAATTCTTTCCAGCGACTGCTTTTTGCTGCCTTCTGATTTGAATCTGGGTTATGTAGGTCAAATCCAGCCTGATTAACGGCTTGGATAACTGCCGAACGTATATCTGTATCAGCATCCACGACCAGTTTTTCAGTTGCAAATAGAACTTTGGCTTGCTTCACTTCTGGAATTTTACTGACTGCCGTTTCAATTTTGCGAGCACAGCTTGGGCAATCCATGCCATTAACAATCCAACTAAAACGCTGGTTTGCCAAAAGCTCAGGCGCTTGTGTCTCTTGTACATCATGGGAATGATTGTGCTCATGTGAATAAGACTCATCATGTTCATGGTTATGTGAATGCTCACTAACGGTTTTTGCCTGATCTGTGCAGGCAGTAGAACCACAACTGCTTCCATGCTGGTGGTTATGCTGGTGAGTGCTATTTTTGTTTGAGTGCATAGGCTCCCCCTATAGAGAGTCAATTCAACGATAATGACTAAACTCTACACTCTGGAGCCTACTCTAGAGTCAAATGAAAAAGAGAAAATAAATTGGTGAATTGTACTACTTATCATTAATACTCATTTTCATCTGCAATAGAGGAGCTTCATGGTAGAGCAGATAAGCGAGGTGTAATGCAAGTAAACACTTACAGAGGGAATATGTACGAGGCACCATTAGAGTTTTTTCTCATATTCATGACGCAAGGTTTTTGTGTGAGTACATTTTTATGTTGAGAAAAGCCAGTGCAGTTATAGTTATGATGCTTGATAATATTTTTGTTGACTTATTTTTTATTACGTGAAAAAGTTGTTGTGAATTTGTTAATGAAGTTTATCAGTGTCCTTGCTTCAGGAGAGATAAAATGATCAGTATGACTTCCAACTAATTACATCAATAACTCTTATGTTTTATGCCGTGGAAGATTATTTCTACGGCATAGTACCCAACATATAAAATATAGGCGTGTTTATGGTTAAGAAGAAACGGATAGTGATAACCTCTATGAATACATAAAAAATAATGTTAGTGATGTGAGCGAGGATGACATAAATTTCTCCCTTTCTCTTTTTAGAGAAAAAGCTACAAGATAATTTGACAACAATAAATTCTGATTTCAAAGCAGCGACTTTCCCTAGTGTCAATGGCGTAGCTGCTTCATATGCCTTTGGGGATATTATGAGATTCTTAGGTGGGTATGGTGAGATACTTAGTAAGAATAGAAGAATTGGAATTCACTCTCGTAAAATAAAAATAGAAATAGAAACGCAAGAGATATTTAAAAATGAAGGGTGTAATATATGTGGTCTTCGACAAAGATAATAATCACTTATTCTGTTGTTTTTAATTCTTTGAGAATGCTTATTGGTGCTACTTCATCGATTTATCTTTTAAGTAAAGGTGTATCTCTTGTCGATCTTGGTTTAATGAAAACCATGCAGGCCAGCGTTTTTTTTATATTGGATATACCAACCTCTTATCTTGCTGATAAGATCAGTAGAAAATATGCGATAGCTCTTTCTGTTTTTTTTGGCGGAGCTTGGCTGGTTTTAACGGGGGTTTCATCCACTTTATATGGTTTTTATCTGGCTGAGTTTTTTAACGCGATCTCTTTGACGATAATAGGTGGAACATATAATTCATACTTGATTGATGTATATAAATCAGAGGGTGGTAAAGACACTCATCGGATACTGGGGATTAACGGTAAATATCATTATATGTCTATGGCTATTGCCGCTATGATTGGCGCTGCAATAGGTGATATAGATTCCAGATGGATATGGATTCTTGCCGGAACCGGTAGTTTTATATTGATGTTTTTTTCCTTTTTTCTTCCTGAATCAAAGGTTAAACCAGTAAATGGGAAAAAATCAGGGTTAATAAATGATATAAAGGAAATATATTCTCTTTTAATTAAAGGAAGTAAAGGTTTCTTATTTGTATTTTTCTCTGTTGTTACAAATATAGTGTATTTCCAAATATTACTTCAGTATTGGCAACCCTATGCTTTTCATGGATTTTCTGGCGGAGTTAAAGGTTCCTTGTCATATGGAATATTATTTGTTTTTATGCTTATGGCTCAATCTGTTGCAGGATGGATCATCAGTAAAATCAGTGACAACAAAAAATTGATTTGGTTTGGCTTCCTTTTAATGTTTGTTTCCAGCGGAATATGCTTGCCAGGAGGGAAGAGTTATCCATACTTAATACCTGTAGCTTTAATTTTTATGTTTGGTAGTAACCAATATCTAACAATGGGATTGAGAGCTGTTTATCACGATTATTTTGATGCCAGCCTGAGATCAACATTTGACTCTTTATTATCAACATTTGCACGTTTAATCGTTTTAATACTCTTTCCGGCAGTTGCATATTTTACCGAAACTTTCGGATGGCAAATAATGTCATATTCACTCATTATCTTGTCTTTAATGGTTATTTTTCTTTATGTGTTTAGCCTGAAATTGTCGCTCAGGCAAACACACTAAAGATCTCTTCCAACACAGAGCAAATAAGCGGGCGGCTATGAATGAACGGTAACATCTATTAGCAGAGTAATCCATTTCACGCATGGTTGGTAAGGGAAAGTCATATTTAGCAATTATCACTCCTCATCACCAATGTGGATATTCTCTGTCAGATAGTCCAGAAATACTCGAACTCGTGATGGAAATTGGCGGCCTGGGCCAACAAAAACTGCATATATTTTTTCCTCATCACCAGGATTATAATTTTCAAGTACAGGCAGCAACAGACCAGCCTGAATATCGGCATTCACATGGAAACGTGCCAAACGAGCTAAACCAAGTCCGGCTATCGCAGCTTTACGCATGGTTTCTCCATCACCGAGCAACAAATTACCTGAAGGCAGTTGTTGCACCCACTCTTCTGAATCAATGAAAGGCCAGACTTTCACATGGCGGGTAAAGCCAAAACCGAGCCGATTGTAGCGACCGAGGTCTCCAGGCGTAGAAGGTATCCCCATCCTTTCAAGATATGAAGGAGCTCCTACCACAACCATTCGGCTTGAGCCCAACCGCCACACCATAAGATGCGGGTCGTCCAGAGGACCAACGCGAATCGCCACATCACTGCGATCATCAAGTAAATCCACTACCAAGTCGCACAATGAGATGTCGAGTGTGATCTCTGGGTAGCGTTGCAGAAAATCCGGCAGCAAAGGCATCAAGCAGTGCTTTCCAAACGCAACATGGCAATGCACGCGTATTCGTCCACGAGGCACTGCCCCCTGATTTGCTTCTTGTTCAGCGGCTACGATGTCCTCCAAAATCCTAATACTGCGCTCATAGAAAACAGAACCCTCAGGTGTTAACTGAAGCTTACGTGTCGTTCTATTGAGCAACCGAACACCAAGTCGTATCTCCAGTCGATTGATAAGCTTACTGACCGCTGATGGCGTCATACCGAGCTTGCGAGCAGCAGCGGAGAGGCTTTCCAACTCAATCACCTGAACGAATACAGCCATTTCTGTAGATCTATTGAATTTGTGCATAGATATTTGAATTTTTTTCCAAAATCCTATGAATAAATGAATTTTAGTCTAATAAGCTCGTTTTTTCTAAAGTTAAAGATATATTTTTACTATGACAGCCCGGTAATTTCAGTGTCTACCCTTTCCAAAAAACACCTAATTTTAAGGTTCACCAGCGGGAATCACCCCGTTGAGCTTCCTCCTATGGGAGTTGATTTTGAGAAAAGAGGAAATTCTCTGAGAGAGTCAGTGGATTATTTGCACGAGGTATGGTGAGGAAAGCGGCTACTGTCTGAATTTGGCATCTGATCCAGAAGAAAAAGTATCAATATATCTGACTCGGGGCGGGTCATAAGAATCCCCCGTGATTGTGGATTGCAACTTCGCGGTGGGGAAAATCGCTATTGTCACAGCCAGTGACTTATTTTGAATTTGAATTGAAACACCACACAACTATTCATTATGTAGCATGTTTTCTATAACGTGTGAGCAGGATTAACCTGCTCACACAAGACGTATAGCTACATCAAAGCAGTGCGACTTTCGTCACATTACATCATGCCACCCATACCGCCCATGCCACCCATACCGCCTGCTGCACCTAAATCAGCTTTATCATCTTTAGGCAAGTCAGTCACCATACATTCAGTAGTGATCATCAGGCCAGCAATAGATGCTGCGAATTGCAGTGCAAAGCGGGTCACTTTAGTTGGATCCAGAATACCCATTGCGATCATATCGCCATACTGTTCAGTAGTCGCGTTATAACCGTAATTGCCTTCACCTGCTTTCACGCTGTTTGCGATAACAGAAGGTTCTTCACCTGCGTTGTCAACGATCTGACGCAAAGGTGCTTCCATTGCGCGCATTGCAACACGGATACCTACGTTTTGATCTTCGTTGTCGCCTTTCAGACCAGCAATAGAAGCAGCAACGCGAACCAGTGCAACACCACCACCAGCTACCACGCCTTCTTCCACTGCTGCGCGAGTTGCATGCAGAGCATCGTCAACACGGGCACGTTTTTCTTTCATTTCAACTTCTGTTGCAGCACCGACTTTGATAACAGCAACACCGCCAGCCAGTTTAGCTACGCGCTCTTGCAGTTTTTCACGGTCGTAATCAGAAGTAGACTCTTCGATCTGCTGACGGATCTGAACAACACGGCCAGAAATCGCAGTCTCTTCGCCAACACCGTCAATAATGGTTGTGGTGTCTTTGTTGATAACGATACGTTTTGCCTGACCCAGATCTTCCAGAGTCGCTTTTTCCAGCTCCAGACCGATCTCTTCAGAAATAACGATACCGTTAGTCAGAACAGCGATATCCTGCAACATAGCTTTACGGCGGTCACCGAAACCAGGCGCTTTAACCGCAGCAACTTTTACGATGCCACGCATAGTGTTAACCACCAAAGTTGCCAGTGCTTCACCTTCAACATCTTCAGCAACAATCAGCAAAGGCTTACTTGCCTTAGCTACGCCTTCCAGAACTGGCAACAGTTCACGGATATTGGAGATTTTTTTATCTACCAGAAGAATATATGGGTTTTCTAACTCAACAGAACCGTTTTCTGGTTTGTTGATGAAATAAGGAGAGAGGTAGCCACGGTCGAACTGCATGCCTTCAACGACATCCAGTTCATCTTCCAGGCCTGTACCTTCTTCAACGGTGATTACACCTTCTTTACCGACTTTATCCATCGCTTCTGCGATCAATTTACCCACAGTTTCGTCGGAATTAGCGGAGATAGTACCTACCTGAGCAATAGAGGTGGAATCTGAGCAAGGTACGGACAGCTTTTTCAGTTCTGCAACTGCGGCAATCACGGCTTTATCAATACCACGTTTCAGATCCATTGGGTTCATGCCAGCGGCTACGGCTTTCAGACCTTCAGTAACAATAGATTGAGCCAATACAGTTGCAGTGGTTGTACCGTCACCCGCAGCATCATTCGCTTTAGAGGCAACTTCTTTCACCATCTGAGCACCCATGTTTTCGAACTTGTCTTCCAGTTCAATTTCACGAGCAACAGAAACGCCGTCCTTAGTGATTGAAGGCGCACCAAAAGATTTATCCAGAACAACGTTACGGCCTTTAGGGCCGAGGGTTACTTTTACTGCATCAGCAAGAATATTCACACCACGTAGCATCTTAACGCGAGCGTCGCTACCAAATTTTACGTCTTTAGCTGCCATTGTTTCTTTCCTTTAAATTCGTTCAGTTAAGAAGATCTAAGCGCAACAATTACGCTTCAACAATTGCCAGAATGTCGCTTTCAGACATGATCAACACTTCTTCGTTGTCGATCTTCTCTGACTTAACACCGTAACCATCGTTAAAAATAACGATATCTCCAACTTTCACACACAGTGCTTTTACGTCACCGCTTTCAAGGATGCGGCCATTGCCTACAGCCAAAACTTCACCACGAGTAGATTTACCCGCAGCAGTGCCAGTCAGCACAATACCGCCAGCAGATTTTGATTCAACTTCTTTACGCTTGACGATTACACGATCATGCAATGGACGAATATTCATTGATAGCTCTCCTATAAGAAAGTCCATATCAGGTAAGAGGATTGATACCAGTATGCTTTCATTGAACTAGTATCATAATAGATTAAATGGGGACTTATTTATGATACTTCAAGGGCAGGCAAAAAAATATTTTACTTTTTTCTTACCTACAAGAAAGAAGCCAATGATTTGACAAAACATTCAGCAGATAACCTCTTATCAACGGGGCTTATGTTCGTCGTCATCGGATTTAGGGTCGTTCAACTTACGGGAGGGGTCATCTTGCTTGCGCTCGTATTCCCCCTCAAAGGTATTACTCTCGCGTTTGAACCCACCGCTATTATGAGGCCGATAGAAATTGATATGCGGCATCAGTTTCATCATTAATGTTTTTTGAACCGGCGGCAGTAACAGCAGCAAGCCAAGGAAATCAGTAAAAAAACCAGGGCATAGTAACAGGAAACCTGCCAGCAAAAGAGACACACTTTTTACCATTTCTGCCGCCGGACTCTCCCCGGCAACCAGCTTTTGCTGGATCTGGATAAAATTCTTTATTCCCTGATTGCGTACCAGAGAGATACCGACACAAGAAGTAAACAGCACCAGTAACAGAGTTAACAACACACCTAATTCAGAGGCAACACGTACAAATAAGGTTGACTCAATGTAGACAAGCAAAAATATCAGGATCAATGGCAACCAACGCACTTGGTGCTCCTTCAATTGATGTGGATGAAAAGGTTGTATCCTGAATAAATCATATTAACAAAATCCAAGGAACAACCAAATTAACATTTTTTCAGTTTATTAGAGATATGATTGGGGTCACAACCATCGTTTTCAATCCTCTGAAAATCTTACTGATTAGGTTCATAATTGTGATGGATGTCACATATATCAAATCACGTTAAGCAAATACCACTATAAAGTGATCCAGATTCAATGCATTTATTGCTAACCAGCATATGATCACGCCAGCAATCTGGTGATAAAGGGTTCGTATCACAACTATTGCTGTTGGCAACATAATTATTTAACAAACGCATAATTAGACAGTAAAAACGTAATCTAATAAGAAGGTTCTCATGTCAAACAACATTCGTATCGAAGAAGACCTGTTAGGTAAACGAGAAGTCCCCGCTGAAGCCTATTACGGTATTCACACCTTACGTGCGATTGAAAACTTCTACATCAGTAACAACACCATTAATGATGTACCCGAATTTATCCGTGGCATGGTGATGGTAAAAAAAGCCGCCGCCTTGGCTAACAAGGAATTGCAAACTATTCCAAAAAAAATTGCGGATATCATTATCAAAGCCTGTGACGAAATACTTACCACTGGCAAATATATGGACCAATTCCCAGTTGACGTGTTTCAGGGCGGTGCCGGTACTTCACTCAACATGAATACCAACGAGGTTCTGGCAAACATCGGTTTGGAATTGTTAGGTCATAAAAAAGGTGAATATGAGTACCTGAACCCCAATGATCATCTGAATAAAAGCCAGTCAACCAACGATGCCTACCCAACGGGTTTTCGCATCGCAGTTTATAACGCCATCATGAAACTGATCGAGTCTCTTGAACTGTTGATCACCGGCTTCGATAAAAAAGCCAAAGAATTTGATGACATTCTGAAAATGGGCCGCACCCAGTTACAGGACGCAGTTCCTATGACGCTGGGACAGGAATTCAACGCGTTCTCAATCCTGCTGAAAGAAGAAGTTAAAAACCTGAATCGGACTTCTCAACTGTTGTTGGAAGTTAACCTTGGCGCTACTGCTATCGGCACCGGTCTGAACACCGCACCAGGTTATCAAAAATTAGCGGTTGAAAAACTGGCCGAGGTCACTGGTTTACCTTGCGTACCCGCCGAGGACCTGATTGAAGCAACTTCCGATTGCGGTGCTTACGTTATGGTTCACGGCGCGCTGAAACGCCTAGCGGTTAAGCTGTCTAAAATCTGTAATGACTTGCGTTTGCTCTCTTCCGGTCCTCGTGCCGGTCTGAACGAAATCAACCTGCCCGAATTGCAGGCGGGTTCTTCTATCATGCCGGCAAAAGTTAACCCTGTTATTCCAGAGGTTGTGAATCAGGTTTGCTTCAAAGTCATCGGCAACGATATTTGTGTTACTATGGCATCCGAAGCTGGTCAGTTACAGCTAAACGTAATGGAACCCGCTATTGGTCAGGCCATGTTCGAATCTATCTCCCTGTTAAGCAACGCTTGCCGCAACCTGGTAGAAAAATGCATTAACGGCATCACGGCGAACAAAGAAGTTTGCGAAAACTTCGTATTCAACTCGATCGGTATCGTTACTTATCTGAACCCATTCATCGGTCACCATAATGGTGATATCGTTGGTAAGATCTGTGCTGAAACCGGTAAGAGTGTTCGTGAAGTCGTGCTGGAACGTGGCTTACTGACCGAAACTGAGCTGGATGATATCTTCTGTGTAGAAAACTTAAAACGTCCAGCTTATAAGGCCAAACGTTGTGATGATTAAACCTATCGAGTAGGCGTTATTGTTACAAGCCGCTCTTAACGGCAAAGAATGACAAATAAAACAGCCTAATGAGAATGGTAATAATTTGTTGAATATAATAAAAAATAGCTCTTAGCAACAAGGCACGCAACTCCAATTGGATAGCGTGCCTTTTTACTTCCCTACATGCACAAAGTATTAACCTAAAATTTTCAAATTTTTAATTATTTCAAGGAGTAAATATTATGTTAGCCGTAGAATTGGTTATCGTTCTGCTGGCCATCTTCCTAGGTGCAAGATTAGGGGGGATCGGCATTGGATTTGCCGGTGGTCTTGGCGTTTTGGTACTGTCAGCAATTGGCGTTAAACCGGGGCATATTCCATTCGATGTTATTTCCATCATTATGGCGGTCATCGCGGCAATCTCGGCAATGCAAGTTGCCGGTGGTCTGGATTATCTGGTTCAACAAACTGAAAAATTGCTGCGTAAAAATCCAAAATACATCACGATCCTCGCGCCTATCGTTACCTATTTCCTGACACTGTTTGCAGGTACAGGTAACATCTCTCTGTCAGCCCTGCCAGTCATTGCTGAGGTTGCAAAAGAACAAGGCATTAAACCATGCCGTCCGCTTTCCACTGCGGTTGTCGCAGCCCAGATTGGCATCACCGCTTCGCCAATCTCCGCTGCGGTCGTTTATATGTCTTCTCTGATGGAAGGCCACGGTGTCAGCTATATTCATCTGCTGATGGTTCTGTTGCCATCCACTTTTGCGGCTATCGTTCTGATGTCCTTTATCATCTCCTGGGTATTCAATTCTAAACTGTCTGATGACCCCGTTTATCTGAAACGTCTGGCAGAAAACCTGGTGACTCTGCGTGGCAGCAAACAGATTGAAATTAAACCAAGAGCTAAAACTTCCGTTCTGTTGTTCTTGGCAGGCGTTATCAGTGTTGTTATTTACGCTATCGTCAACAGCCCAAGTATCGGTCTGGTTGAAGAGCCACTGATGAATACCACTCACGCGATTCTGATCATTATGTTAAGTATCGCAACTATCACCACGATGTCCTGCTCAGTTGATACTGACGCCATTCTAAACTCCAGTACCTTTAAAGCAGGAATGAGCGCATGTATCTGTATTCTGGGTGTTGCATGGCTAGGTGACACTTTTGTACAGGCGAATATTGATTGGATCAAAGGCACTGCCGGCGGCTTAATCCAATCTCAACCCTGGTTGCTGGCGGTTATTTTCTTCTTCTGTTCCGCCCTACTCTATTCACAGGCTGCAACAGCAAAAGCGCTGATGCCAATGGCTCTGGTTCTGAACGTCACACCACTGACGGCAATCGCTTCTTTCTCCGCAGTTTCCGGATTGTTTATTCTGCCTACTTATCCAACCTTGGTTGCCGCAGTTCAGATGGATGACACCGGAACTACCCGTATCGGCCGTTTCGTCTTCAACCACCCGTTCTTTATTCCCGGCACCATAGGGGTTGCTTTGGCTGTTGCCTTCGGCTTCTTGTTCGGTGGTATGATCCTCTAATCCCGTCAATAACAACCTAATTCAGGGGCGTACACCGCCCCTGAACTCTTCCCTGAAATGATGCTCTTTTCTCTGAAAACCCTTGATTATTGTCTTAATCTTAACCAGAACACTTTCTGGTCTGACAGCCATCGGTTATAGTGCTGAATATTTCTATTCTATCTAGCGATCATTAACCTTATGATTAAACGTACTCTGATATTGTTTTTACTGCTTTGCAGTACGATGTTTACCCCACTGGCAGCGAATGCGCTGTTTGAACAACCGGGGCAAAACCTGTATTTGCCGGCAGATCAGGCATTCATGTTTGATTTTCAGCAAAAAGGCGACAAACTGACACTAAATTGGCAGATCAAACCAGGTTATTACCTTTACCGCAAACAACTTCGTATTGAGCCACAACAAGCCACACTAGGTAAAATTACATTGCCACAAGGTACGGCTCATCAGGATGAATTCTTTGGTGAAACTGAAGTTTATTTCCAACAACTCGCATTAAATGTTCCTATTACAGAGGCGAATGATAAATCCAATATCGTCGTCACTTATCAGGGCTGTGCCGCGGCAGGATATTGCTATCCACCGGAAACCCGCCTTGTTCCATTAAGTACGGTTATCCCATCAAAAACAACTAACGCAATACCCACCGAACCTGTTCAGAAAGCGCCAGAAAGCGCATCAAATGACCAGCAAGATTTACCTTTCTCACCACTTTGGGCGCTTTTGATTGGCATTGGTATCGCCTTTACACCTTGTGTACTACCGATGTATCCACTGATTTCCGGCATTATTCTTGGTAGCCAGCACCCAAAAAATCTAAAACAGATCTTCTGGTTGGCACTAAGCTACGTTCAGGGAATGGCAATCACCTACACCTTACTTGGATTGATTGTCGCCGCTGCGGGTTTACAATTTCAGGCCGCACTGCAACATCCATATGTGCTGATTGGTTTGTCGATACTGTTTATTCTACTGGCACTGTCGATGTTCGGCCTTTATTCCCTGCAACTACCTTCCTCAGTTCAGACTCGCCTGGTCAACTGGAGTAACCAGCAAAAAAGTGGCTCATTCTTTGGTGTATTCGCTATGGGTGCGTTAGCGGGATTAATTTGTTCTCCTTGCACTACCGCGCCTTTAAGCGCCATTCTGCTCTACATTGCCCAAAGTGGTAATACAGTGGCAGGGGGCGTAACCCTTTATCTTTATGCTTTAGGAATGGGATTACCGCTTATTGCCGTTACCCTGTTTGGTCATAAACTCCTGCCACGCAGCGGTCCCTGGATGCAGTATGTCAAAGAAGCTTTTGGCTTCATTATTCTTGCACTGCCTGTTTTTCTGCTGGAAAGAGTTATCGGTGATATATGGGGAATACGGTTATGGAGCCTGCTGGCGGTCAGTTTCCTGGGATGGGGATTTGCTCTGACACTCAGAAGCCAAAATGGTTGGATGAGAGTCATGCAACTGATATTGTTAGTTCTGATGCTGATCGCCACCCGCCCATTGCAGGATGGGTTTTGGGGTACGACAGTGACACAACAATCACAACACAGCCTCAATTTCCGCCAGATAAATAACTGGCAAGAATTGGAACACCTAATGGCACAAAACAATCATAAAACCGTCATGCTTGATTTCTATGCTGACTGGTGTGCCGCATGTAAAGAATTTGAAAAATATACTTTCAGTGATCCACAGGTTCAATCACAACTACATGAAACCTTGCTGTTACAGGCAAATGTCACAAATAACAGCCCACAGCAAAAACAGCTGTTGGAAAAGCTGAATGTGCGGGGATTACCGACTATTCTGTTTTTTGATTCTCAAGGAAAAGAGATCCCCGATTCACGGGTAAATGGTTTTATGAATGCAACCCGCTTTAACGAACACTTGCAACACCTGCAAAAATGATCTGAAGGAGAACACCGTGCAACGAGAACACGTTCTTAGTCATGTCTTAAACTTACTGGAGCAACATGGCTTATCCGCCACAACTGAGATGCTCCTTGGTTCACTTAACATGGATATGGAATATCTAAAGCAGTTCTGGCCCGATCGGGAAGCACTGCTTTATGACAGCCTGCGTTATCACGGTCAACAGATTGAAATCTGGCAACGACAGATGTTATTGGATGAAAATCTGACACCAGAGCAAAAGCTACTGGCTCGTTATGCAGCACTTGGTGAAAAAGTAAAAGAGAAACGCTATCCAGGCTGCCTGTTTATCGCGGCCTGTAGTGCATTCCCTGAATCTGACCACCCTATCCATCAATTAGCTGAATTACAAAAACAGAGTTCTTCCCATTACACCACCGAGCTATTACATCAACTGGATATCGAAGATTGTGAACTGATTACCAAACAGATGGAGCTGATTTTGGAAGGTTGCCTGAGTAAACTACTGATCAAACGGGATATTGATGATATCGCGACGGCAAAACTACTGGCAGAAGATGTTTTGGCTATCGCCAAATGCCGCAAAAATGATGCGTTAAGCTAATAAAAATCAGCCTAAGATGAATAACCACACAAATTTGGGGCAAAAAGTCAGCAATCAATCGTCTTTTATCATTTTTTATCAGAAAGGCATTGACGACTTAGGCTGAATGCGGTTTAATGCGCCCCGTTGCCCGGATAGCTCAGTCGGTAGAGCAGAGGATTGAAAATCCTCGTGTCGGTGGTTCGATTCCGCCTCCGGGCACCAATTCAAAGTGCGCTTGTTGGGAGATAAAAACTTAACGAGCGACCAATACAAGAACCCGAATGTATGACTTTGGTTAGTTTAGCTTTTCAGTATTTCGATATTGAACTGAACACAAGGGTTACAAAGCTAGGATGCCTAAGAACTTGGGCGTCCATTTTTTGCTTGTAATGCAATACTTACAAGTTCTATTGCAACTGTCAAGCCATCCAAACTAAAATCAATGAATTAATTAACACGATGTTGTAGTTGGTTACTCAACTTTCCTAAATTGATCAGAAGAAAGTCAGTTATGGGAGATTGTCTCAGTTCAAAAGAATTCCCTATCTTGCGACAGGGAATTTGTAATAGATATAAGACAGGTTCAATCAATAGCAGGCATATTCTGCTTTATCCGATTAACATTTCGCCTCTCTCTGGTTCAACATCGATATACAGCATCAACTCACGCTCCAGCGCACGCCCGGCAATATCCAGATTGATATCAATATATTCCATCGTTGTGGCAATACTGCGATGGCCCAGTAATCCGCGCACCATTTGCAAATTACGATCAGGCGCTTTCATCAGTTCAGTTGCCAATGTATGCCGGAAACGGTGTGGACCCACATCAAATCCACACTCCTTTGACAAGCGCCGAAAGAATGATTTTATCGTCTGTAGCGGGTCGGTTTCATTTCCTCTGTCTGTTTTGGCGGTAAAATAATTCACACAGAACAGGGGATCATTCAGTTTTGCCCCAGCGGCCCGGGCACGCTCCAGCAAAATCTCCAGTCGTGGATACAGCCATTTCACCACCGGCACCTGGTGTTCATAATGGTTCTTACTCCCCTCGGAACAAAGAATAATCCGGCGCTCATTCAGATCAACATCCCCCAGCCGGATATGTAATAACTGATTTTGCCGCATCCCGGTATAACGCAACGTATCCAGTACCGTCAGCCAGAACCAGGTCGGATATAATGCACAGCGGGCACGATGGTTATCCCCTGTCCGTCGCTCCCGCTCTTCAAATTGCCCCATCGTGAGATACAAGGCTGTCAGTTGTTTTTTGGTCAATGTTTTCTTTTTATTTTTGTTCGCATTGACCTTTACACCATTAAATGGGTTTTCCGTTTGGGGCAGTATCTTTTCTTCTATCGCCAAATTAAACACCGCCTGCATATGCGTAATCTTACTGTTCCAGGTCACACCTTTCAGTCCGCGCTGATGCAACACATATCTGCGCCATGCCAGGACCTGCTGTCGGGTCACTTGAGCAGGCCGATTGTCGACACCTGCAAACACCTGGAAGGTATTCACCACCTTGCGATAACTTGACTCGGTATCCGGCCGCAAAATTCTGGCAAAAAAATACTCATCCAGCAGGTTATCCCAGGTCATACTGTCCATCTCTACTTCCTCACTTCATCAATTTAAAAACCCATTGCGGGGCGCAGAAAATAACATATTGTTATTAAAGATGCTTTCTCATGAAATCATGAGAAAAGGGCTATCTTCCGGTACAGAACGGTCACGATAAAGCAACGTGTTTTTGATTAAGTAGCCATGAATACGTTGATAGGAGCCAGTCCGATCAGCCGAATCATAAAGATGACAGCAACAAAAACACTTTCCACCACTGACTCGATGTCGTCTCAGTCGCTCAAATGCGGTTTGTACCCGTTTCCATTTTCGGCTAACCTCTTTGCCATCCGCCTGCGTCTTCTCACCGAGAAACTGGAAGAAAATGGCCGGCGCACTCACAAACACAAAACCACTGACCAGATGTATCCGGGCTTTCGGCGTATTAAGGGTCATCACCCCATGCCTTAATCCAGCGGACAACCAGTCCCAGAATTGCTCGCCAATACAGGATGTCTCATCGGCATTTTCGTTCTGCCCTGTTGCCTGAACCGCGTGTGGTGAAGGCACCGGCGTGTATGGCGGTACGATTTCCGCTTCACAGGCCATAACCTGTTCTGTCACTGTATCTGCAACATTCATCCCCATTAATGACAATAGCTGTTGCGTGCTCCCATCCGGCGACATCCCCTTCTCCGGCGCGACGGTCATGACGGCAGAAGAGATCTCATCAACCGGCCTCACGGCTGATGAAACAATTTCAGTCATCGGGTTATCTTCCTGCCGGCTCTGAGAGGGCAGAACACTGTCCATTGTTGTTGATAAAGGCGTAGCAGAAACATCAGGACTTTTTGAGGCAATAATTTGCGGCGATGCAGCCGAGACAGAGAATATTGCCGGCGCACCGGTTTGACTCAAAGCTTCTGTGATTATCTGACCTATCGCGTTATCTTCCTTCATCTCACCGGATAGAAAACAAAACAGCGAAGAGAAGGCATCAGGTATGGACGCCAGCCAGGTCAATGCCTTCACCGGCAACAACCGCCCGGCGAGTACCCCCCCGAAATGACAGGCAACCATCATCTCCACTGGGGGTGTTTTGAACCGGAAACGATACGGCCCCTGCGGCACAGCCAACCCAGGATACCAGGGTTGCCCTTCGTCCAGTTCACCGTCAAATTGGGCTAAAACAGGTAAAAAATGAAATAACGCAGCGTAAAACACCACCGTGTTCCATATCATACTTTGTTCTGCCTGCGTTTCAGGGGCTACACCCGGCGGTAACATCTGCCCTTTCGCCAGACGTACCGCAAATGCAGTACATTGCAAAGTCACATCTATCAAGCCACCCAGGTGGGCATAAGGCCCCTGCGGTGCCGCCGGAAGTTGTTGCATCAATGCAACACACTCATGTAACGGGGCCAGCCACAATGCCTGATAGTGTGTTTTAGGTAATGCGCTATTGTCCCACAGACACTGTAAACACTGCCGTCGCCGGGCAGTATCCAGCAAGAGCCTGGACTCAGAAGGCAAAAAGTAGCCTGCTTTGACCGTTTCTGGGATGGCGGTGGGTTGTGGAAGTGACTTTTTTCCTACGGATATTCCCGCCAGCAGGATTTTAATTTTTTTCAACACGATTAATCTCCTCTTTTTTCCCAAAACCCTAATACATCCTCTGACAGGGACAAGGCAAAACTCTTTTCCGGGAATAAAAATTAATCGATGAAAACCGCACGCAATGATTCAAACGTTCCCAATTCCGTCACGGGTAAACGAAGCGTGTATCCGGTTATTTCGTTGAATCAATCATGATAAGTACAAAAGGCACATGGCGGCTCATGCAAGAAAGGATTAAGGGAAATAGAATGTGTCCAGTGCATCTGGGAAGCACTATCGATTCAGACCAAAACGTGTCAGAGATGAACAAAACAGCCTCAATCGATTTATTTCTCATCTCCGTCCTGTTGGATAAAACTCCGGCCCAAGAGCCGGACACTCCCCCTCAGAGGAATATTCCCCCAATGGGTAAATCGCCGGCGTCATATCCGCCGGCAGTAGTGTTATCAGACGCTCAGGCAAACCTGAGCCTGTTTTTTATGTCAATTCACCACAGGAATTTCCCTGCGGGATAACATTGTCAGCGCACTCACATCCGTCATGTGAAATATTGCCGAGAATGTAGTCCGGCCCAACCACTTTACGGATACCGTCCTCATCTTCCTCGCCAAATTCCAGTGTATCAATGCTACCCTCTTCCCTCTGCCCATTCCGGTATCTGTCGTAACCACAAAAACTACGGCCACCTTTAAAATAATGGGTGATATGGCAGTGATATTGCCTGGATAAAGGTGTTATGACTTTTTCATACCACGGTTCCCTGGGTGTTTTGTCAAAATGTCCGGTCAGACTGCCATCATCATTGTGCTTCCAGGCTATTTCATAACCTCGCGGCTGTGCCATACCGTACAATCGGATATACAACTCACGAGTCGTTTCGTGATTCCTTAACAATCCACCGCAAAATCCATTGATTTCACTCGCAAGACGGGTCGGTATCAGCAGAAACAAGTCACAAGGAACTGTCTCTGTCAGCCGGTCATCAAGATGAGACCACAGCATTTCCGTGTCACGTTCTGCGTTCCAGTCAACCAGACCGAACCAGTCGCAGGACTTTTGGTTAAACAAAGCTATGATGGTTTCCTGCGCTGCCGGGAGCAACGTCTCCCATTTTCGCGCGGACAGACCACTTTTTTGGTATAGCCTGTCAATCTGTTGGCTGGTGACTTCATCAAGCGCAACATTATCTTTTAACAAGGCCAGCCATTGCTCAAACGCCCGGTTTTCCGATGAGTCTACCCCTGTTCCTTTCGCTACCAGCGCCGGATAAAGTGGGTAATCTGTCGTTTCAGTGGGTTGCAGGAGACCGGCACAGCCCGCGACAAACAGCTTAATACTTTGATGGATAGCCTGCCCGTAATAGGGAATGACGTCTCCCAATCCCCATTGTTGCAGAGCAACCAGTTGGTCAGGTTGACCCGTGATATGCAAACGATTAGCGTACCCCTTCGACATAGTAAAAAATCCTCTTTTTTTACCTGAAAGAGGGCTTACCCTGTGGAGGTAATGCCCCCACAGGCAAGTGATAAGTTCAGCGATGTGAAAAAAGGCTATCCCGCTTTTGGATAGACCTATCCGAATTATTTATAGCCGGACAGCCGGTCTCCACAATTTTGTGGCCTGTACATCAGGGCGCCTTCTTTTTCCAAACGCCGCGATAATCCTGCCCGTCATCACCCGGTACAAATCAGGCCGGAAACGCCTGCCATGACGACGGGCGACTTTATTCTTGCGGACAGTTTTTGGGGCTGTTTTGGTCTTAATCTTTTTCATCAGTAACGCTCCGAAATAAAAACGGGCGTTATCCCCTGACGGGAAATAACGCCCGTCAGGGTGAAAACGACTGCCGGCATCCCGGCAATCAGGGATAAAATTGTGTGATAATTTGTGTGGCTGTCAGCGTCACCTTCAGATCACATTTGTCATTCAGTAACCGGTTGAGTGTCAATACGGAGAAACCCAGCTTTTCCGCAAAATCATCTCCGCCCACCGCCTCCCGGGCACGTTCATACCAGTCTTCGTCCTTCTCTGGATGATAACCGTAAGCATAAGCGACAAGATGCCTGCCGTTTTGCATCGTACCCATATCAGACATGATATAGTCGGGTAGAAACAAGTCATTACTGACTCATTCCCCCCTAAGAACGGTACGTGCTAGTTTCCCAGCATACCGCTCAAGCCTTTATAAGTTCCTTCACAGGAACCAGCTTCATGACTGTGTAATTGTTGATGACAATTAGGGTGTAACAACTCTAAATTGCTAAGCTCATCTCCGCCCCCTTTTACTTTCTGAAGCTTATGATGAACATGCCATCCAGTTTCAGAGGTGATCAATTGATCACATCGCGGACATCGTTTGCCTTGCTTATTCCAGAGTGTTATCAACTTCCTCTTACCGCCATGGGTATTTTTTAGAGCATAATCTAGTCGCTTTTCAAAATATTCTTCCCATTCTGGTAAATAAGGATTTGCTGCTGTTTTGATTTTAATATGGCGTTTTATTGGTGTATCCATCGCCTGTATAAGTGTACGACGCACACCTTTTTGGTCTTCTGCAGAGAACTCCCAACTACGGGTTCCCTGCCGCGGAAAGTATTTCTC